>NZ_JBEPEQ010000013.1:0-67421 GCF_040300925.1 Micromonospora sp. NPDC000207 | reverse complement strand
CCCGGACCGGCGCGGTGCCGGGGCGTACGCCTGCCGTACCGCCCCGGACCGGGCGCAACGTTCCCTACCCCGTACGCGGCCAGGCCGGTCGGCCCGCCACGCCCCCTGGGCGGATCGCGACCCGGCCCGGCCTGCCCAGTCGGCCGGTGGCGCCCCCCGCCACCGCGCCGCGCTGGTCCCAGGCGAGCTGAGCGCAGCGACTCGGCTCCCGGGGACGGTGTCGACGCCGGTCGGGTGGGGGACCCCCCTTCCTCCGCCTGGCCGGTGTCGGCGCGACCCGCACCGTACCCGTCTGCTGACCGAGCGGGGTGACCTGCCGAAAGTCGTCTGACAGGCGTGGTACGGGTGATGTCGCCGCCGCCGGACGGCCCGGTAACGTCAGCCCTCGGGCAGGCGTTCGCAGGAGGTGGCCGCGTGGCGCGGGGAGGCGTGTTCTGCGTCGAGGGGCAGTGGCACCGTGACCTCAACGAGCGGGGTTCGGTCCTGCCCACCCTGGAACTCCTGGAACGGCTCAGCAAGATCCGTTTCATCCACAAGGACGCGGCGACCCGCGACGAGTTGTTCTACTTCCTGGACCGCTGGCTGCTCAAGCAGTACGCCGACTACCGGGTCGGCTTCTTCGCCATGCACGGCGAGCCGAGCCGGCTCTGCCTCACCGACTGGGACTCGGTGGAGCTGGCCGACGTGGCCGAGCGGATGGCCGGGCGCTGTGAGGGGCGGCGGCTCTACTTCGGCAGCTGTTCGGTGCTGCGCGCCTCCGACGCCACCCTCCGAGGTTTCCTGGAGACCACCGGGGCGGCGCTGATCTGCGGCTTCACCAGGGAGGTGGACTGGGTCGAGTCCGCCGCGTTCGAGACGGTGCTGCTCGACGTCCTGGCCAACGGCCAACGGCACAACGCCGCCGAGCTGCGGATGGGTTCGGCGCACTGGGCGCCGCTGGCGTCGTACCTCGGGTTCCGGGTGATCTACGCCAACGGCCGGGCCTGGCGGCCACCGGCCCGACCCCGGGTGCCCGCCCAGCCGGTCCCGACCCGGACGGTCCGACCACACCGCCCGACGACCTGACCCGGCCGACGCGGGGTCGGCCCGCTGGTAGAAATGAGCGATGGCACGCCGCATCGCGAGAAACGACCGGATCGACCGGGACGAGCTGACCGAGTTCCTCCGACCCCGGCACCGGGTGGTCCTGATGACCACCCGAGCCGACGGCCGCCCCCAGTCCTCCCCGGTCTCGGCCGGCGTCGACACCGAGGGGCGGTTGGTGATCTCGACGTACCCGGAGCGGGCCAAGGTCCGCAACATCCGGCGCGACCCCCGGGTGTCGGCGTGCGTGCTCTCCGACGACTGGGACGGGCCGTGGGTGCAGGTCGACGGTGTTGCCGAGGTGCTCGACCTGCCCGACGCCCTGGAACCCCTCGTGGAGTACTTCCGGTCCATCGCCGGTGAGCACCCCGACTGGGACGAGTACCGGGCGGCAATGACCCAGCAGGGCAAGTCCCTGATCCGGGTGACTGTCACCGACTGGGGGCCGGTGGCCACCGGCGGCTTCCCCGCCCGCCTCGCCGACTGACCGCCCGGGCCGTCCCGCCGGGCTCGCCGACTGACCGCTTCCCCGTCCTACCCGAGCGCGACGGGGTGGGGACGGGAGAACCGTCCCCAGCCCGTCGGCCGGGCTTCGCGGGTCAGCCGTCGACGGCGGTACGGTGCGTCGCCGCGCCGATCAGCTCCAGCGACACCTGGAGCCGCTCCAGGCTGATGTTCTTCTCGATGGTGTCCTCCGGGCTGTGGTACGGCGGCTCCAGCAGCGCCGGGGACTCCTCACCCCGCCAGGAGAAGTTCGCGCTGGCGATGCCGGCCTCCTGGAACGACTGGTGGTCGCTCGCGCCCCGCTGGGTGACCGGGGAGAGCTGCGGCTCGTACCCGAGCCGGACCGCCGCCGCAGCGACCTCGTCGGTGGCCCGGTTCGACTGACCGGTGAAGGAGAGCAGCCAGTATCGGGTCGCCGGGTCCCAGCTGGTGGCCACCATGTCGTTGTTGTAGACGGCCAGGAACCGGTCCCGCTCGGCCTGCGGCAGCTGCCTGACGTAGTAGCGGGAGCCGATCAGGCCCTGCTCCTCCGAACCCCACAGGGCGAAGCGGATCGTGGCGTTCGTCGGGGTGTTCTTCAGGACCCGGGCCAGCTCCAGGGCCAGTACGGTGCCGGAGCCGTCGTCGTTGGCGCCGGGCGCCCCGATCACCGTGTCGTAGTGGGCGCAGACCATCACCACCGGCCCGTTCGGCCCGGAGGTGCCCAGCCGCTCGCCGATCACGTTGTTCGAGATCAGGTTGCGGTGCGCCGAGGTCTTGATCACCAGGACCAGACGCTGGGCGGCGACCAGCTCACGGAGCCGGTGCTTCTGGGCCTGCGCCACCCCGACCACCGGGATCGGCACCGGGTTGGCTGCCGAACCGGGCAGGGTGGGGGTGAACGCCGAGGCCCGCCGGGGCGCGACGGCGTCGGCCGGCAGGAAGACCACGGCCGCCGCACCCTTGGCCAAGGCGGTGGCCACGAGCTGCTCCCGCTGTGCGGCGACGTAGTCGATGAGGACGATCCGACCGGCCGCGTTGGCCGGGTAGTTCTCCGCGGCACCGGAGCCGACGTCGATGACCTGACCCCGGACCTTGGTGTCGAGGGCGCCGTGCGCCGACGCGCCCGCCTGCCAGCAGAGGTCCCAGGGCAGCCGGGTGGGGGAGCTGAGCTCGGCGAGGAACTTGTCAGCGACCGGGAACGGCTGCAACACGGTGTCGTAGCCCATCCGGTCGAGGGTGCGGGCGATGAAGTCGGCGGCCCGCCGCTCCGAGGCCGTACCCCCGATGCGGGGACCGATCTTCTCGCTCAGGGTGAAGAGGTCGTTGAGCGCCCGCTTGGCGGAGGCCTGCCGGACGATCTTGCGGTCCTCGGGGGTGAGCTGGGGTGCCCGGACCGCACCGGGGCGCAGGTCGTCGGCGGCCCAGGCGGGGGCGGGCAGGGCGACGGTGGCGGCACCACCGAGCGCTACCGCGAGCATCCGACGGCGGTTCAGCGACGAGGTGGGGGCAGGGGTGAGCTGACCGTCCTGTGTGGTCAAGGGGTCCTCCTGGTTCGGGGGTGGACCCAGCACCGTCTTGCGGTGGGCTGGGTCACATGCGACCGAACATATATGTCCCCAGCGACCTTCTCAAGATCGGTGCGTACCCTTTTTCCGCAGGTCAGGTCAGTATGCGGCGGTGAACCTCTGGTTACTGAAGCAGGGCTTCTCGATTTCGTCGACGATCGCCACGGCCAGATCCTCGTAACTGAGCACCGACCGGCCGGCGTCGTCGACCACCGGATGGTCGGTGCCCGTACGGTAGTGCCCCCGCCGCTCGCCCGGGTGGAACTCCAACGGCGGCGGGGAGATGTACGTCCAGGTCACGCCGTTGCTGGAGGACCTGTAGAAGTCCAGGGCCTCGGCCTGGCCCTGCGCCGAGTCGCGGTACTCGTCGGGAAAGTCCGGCTCGTCGAGGAACCGGTTGCCGTTCGGAGTCAGCAGGGTGGACCCGCCACCCATGTGGATGACCCGGGGCGGGTGCGGCATCGGGCTGAGGGTGTGCACGAGGTTGCGGGCGGCGTCGAGCCAGAGCCAACGCTCCCCGCCCCCGATGGCCACCACCATCACGTCCGCCTCGGCGGCGAGTTCCCGGACGCTGCGCTCGCTGGTGGCGTCCCCGGTGACCACATGGACTCCGCCCGGGAGGTACTGGGCGACGGCTTCGGGGCGGCGCACCGCAGCGGTCACCCGGTGCCCCCGACGGGCCGCCTCCGCGGTGATCCGTGACCCGGCGGTCCCGCCGGCGCCGAACACGACGAGGTTGCTCATCACCCCAGGCTAGGGAGCGTCCCGACCGGCCGGGTCCGGAACGGGCGATCTGCGGCCGAGCCGATCGGGTGCCGGTGCGGTGGCCCTCAGTCGACGAGGGCGGAGTAGACGAGTTGCCGCAGCTGCGGGCGCAACGGCCAGGTGCTGGAGGGGATGAGCTGGGCGAAGAGCAACGCCGTGACCTCCTCGACCGGGTCGATCCAGAAGGCGGTGCTGGCCATCCCACCCCAGTAGTACTCTCCGACGCTGCTCGGCACCCGACTGGGCACCGGATCGGTGATCACCGCGAAGCCGAGTCCGAAACCGACCCCGGCGAAGGTGCTCTCGGCGAACCCACCCACCGAGAGGTCCTCCAGGTCCCGCCCGCCGGGCAGGTGGTTGCGGGTCATGAACCGCACCGTACGGGGGCCGAGCAGGCGTACCCCCTCCAGTTCCCCGCCGCGCAGCAGCATCTGGGTGAACCGGTGGTAGTCGGCGGCGGTGGAGATCAGACCGGCCCCACCGGAGAGGAGGGTCGGCTCCTCCCGGACCAGGGCACCGAGCCGGTCGTGGCGCACCGCCCGCCCGGTGCGCGGGTCCGGCACGTGGAGGGCGGAGAGGCGTTCGGCCTCCTCCTCCCCGACGTGCCACCGGGTGTCGGTCATGCCCAACGGGCGCAGGATCCGATCGGCGAAGAAGGCGTCGAGGCGCTGTCCGGAGACCACCTCCACCAGCCGGCCCAGGACATCCGTGGCGACCGAGTAACCCCAGGCCGTACCGGGTTGGAACAGCAGCGGGAACTCGCCGAACACGGTGGTGGCCCCGGCCAGGTCCACCCCGGGCGGGGGCGCCAGCTCGTAGCCGGCCGCGCGGTACAGCCCGTCGACCACGGAGGTCTGCATGAACCCGTACGTCAGGCCGGCGGTGTGGGTGAGCAGGTGCCAGATCCGGATCGGCTCGGTCGCCGGCACCGTGTACGGCTTGAGCACCGACCCCTTGGAGTAGACCCGCATGTCGGCGAACTCGGGCAGCCAGCGGCTGACCTCGTCGGTCAGCTCGAACCGGCCCTCCTCCCAGAGCATCATCGCCGCGACCGAGGTGACCGGTTTCGTCATCGAGTAGATCCGCCAGAGGGTGTCCTCGACGACTGGTGCCCCGGTCTCGACGTCGCGCGTCCCGTAGGTGCTGGAGTGGGCGATCTCGCCCCGACGGGTGACGACGATCTGCCATCCGGCGAGCCGACCGTCGTCGACGTACCTGCCGAAGTGGTCGTCGATGCGGGCCAGGCGGGCGGGGTCGAGGCCGATCAGGTCCGGGTCGGTGGTGCGGGAGACGCTCACCCGACCGAACCTACTAGCCGGTACGGACGGCCCGGAAGTGTCAGCCGTCGACAGTGAAAAAGGCGACGGTGGGTGGCAGGCTGATCCCTGCCGACCCCCGTCGACGGACCGGTGACGAACCGGTGACAATATCGCTCGGTTTCCATCCGGCACCGGAGTCGGTCCGGTGCGAACGTTCGTCGACGTCCGTCCGGTGCCCGTACCGCTGAACCGGAGCCGGGGTCGGACGACGGCGACGTGCGGGTGGTGGGGGAGTGGAGGTCAGGTGGCGGCGATCGACGGCGACCAGACGGGTCGGCACCACGGCGAGCCGGGACCTCCCCGCACCGGTGCGGCCGTCGCGCAGGGCGGTGTCGGTGAGCGCAGCCGCAGTGCCGTCCGGCGGCGGGCCCGCAGCCGGCGGCGTCGCCGGGCGGTGGAGGGCCTGACGCTGGTGGTCTGCCTGGTCGGCCTGGTCACGTACCTCGGTCGGGGCGCAGGCCGGGAGTCCGGTGTGCAGCACGCGGTCCTCCCGGGCGGACCGGCCGGGGTGCAACGTCCGGTCACTGTGGAACGCCCGCCCACGGTGACGCCCGCTGTGGCCTCACCCGGGCTCAACCCCCGCGTCCGTCCCGTCCCCACCCCGCCGCCGACCAGCCCCGTCCTGGACCCGAGCCCGTCCCCGCAACCTTCGGAACGCCAGGTGCTCACCGTCGCCCGGGTCGACCTGCCCGCGACAGTGGACCTGACGGCGGACGGCCCCCGCGACTGGGTGCACCTCGGCCTCCGTGGGGCGGACTCGACGGTACGCAAACGGGACGGCTCCGGCGCGGTCACGGTCGCGGGGGGACGGGGTACCCGGTCGGGACACGACACCAACCCGGAGTTCTTCGGCTGGCGCGACGGGGCCGAGGTGGCCCACCAGGCCGGTACGCCGCACGGCGTCCACACCTGCGGAGTGGGCAACGGGTTCCTGCTCACCGTCGCCGGGGACGGGGAGATCCGGACCGTGCGGATCTACGTCGGGGTGTGGATGGCGCAGGGGCGGTTGACGGCCCGACTCGGGCCGGGCGGGCCGACGGCCGCCGTCGAGTCGGAGGATCCGCACACCGAGCACACCACCGCCTTCGACGTGCGGTTCCGGGCTGCGCCCGGGGACCGGCTGAGCCTGTCCTGGACCACGGTGCGCTCCTTCGACCCGGACTGCGGCAGCGTCAGCCTCCAGGCGGTTGCGCTGCGCTGACCCGCCGGGACGGCACCCGGGACAGTTTGTCCGTCGTGGCCCCTGTCGACGGGCATAGCTTCGTGGATGGTCCGAACCGACATCCACTGTGGAGGACGTCCCGATGAGCAGCAGAGCGCTCCGTACCGCCCAACCCTTCGGTGAGGTGCTACGGGAGATCCCGCTGCCGCCGTACGTCACAGGTGAGGACGTCCAGTTCGCGGTCCGGGCGGTGGTGGTGCACGCGCCGCAACGGTGGTCGGGGGGCACCGTCTGCCGCAACGACGCCAACCCGTTCCCGTGCCGGCTGCACCGGTGGGGACGCCGGGTCCTGGCGCTGCGGGGCGTCTCCCCCGCCGCCGTCGACGAACTGGTCGAGCGGGGTGACCCGACCGCCCAGGTGCCGGTCGCCCCGGCGCTCCCCGGCGGTCAGGGCCGTGCTGCCCGGGGCCGACCGGGTCAGGGTTGGGCCGGTCTGGAGGCCTTGTCCGCGCCGCCCCAGTAGCGCGACCGGCGTTCCAGCACCAGGGGGGCGACGAGGGCGGCGAGCGCGCCCCCGAGCATGGGGAAGACGATGAAGAGCCAGAGTTGTCGCAGCGCCGCCCCGCCCTCGAAGATCGCCGGTCCGAAGGACCGGGCCGGGTTCACCGAGGTCCCGTCGAGGGTCAGGCCGACGAGCAGGGCCGCGCTGAGGGCCACCCCGATCGCCACCCCGGCGAGGCCGGCGTGCTCGGAACGACTTGTCACCACCAGGACCACCAGGACGAACAGGAAGGTCAGGATGGTCTCCAGGAACATCGCCCCGCCCCGGCTGATGTTCGCCCCGTACCCGTTGGTGCCCAACGCCCCGGTCTGGTCGGCCACCCCGCCCCACCGGGTCAGCGCCCAGAGGAAGAACGCGCCGACGGTGGCCCCGGCGAACTGGGCGATCCAGTAGGCGACCGCCCCGATCGGGGAGATCTTGCCGGCGATCAGGACACCGAGGGTGACCGCCGGGTTCAGGTGGCTGCCGGAGAGCGGCCCGAAGGTGTACACCAGCGCGATCAGGACGAACCCGAAGGCGAGGGCCACGACCACCACACCGCCCTGCACACGGGCGGCCACGGCGCTGCCCACGCCGAAGAAGATCAGCAGGAGCGTGCCGACGAATTCGGCCGTGTACCGCCTGGCATCGTCCATGGGGGTCAGCCTAGGAACGCCCACGTCGCCGGCCGGACAAAACCGAAGAATCGTGAAACCGTGTCACTCGTGCGAGATGTCGTTCTCGGCCGGGTAGTGTCGGTCGGGTAGGGCAACGTAACCGCGCTCGTCGTCGAGCCGAAGGATCCACGAGGAGTTTCGTCATGCTCACCATGACCGACAACGCCGTGCTGGTCATCCGGGACCTCGCCGCTCAGCAGGACGTCCTCGACGAGGGCGGGGTACGCATCGCCGCCGACTCCGAGGCGGGCTCCCTGACCATCGAACTGGTGCCGGAGCCCGTCCAGGGCGACCAGGTGGTGGACAACTCCGGTGCCCGGATCTTCCTCGACTCGGACGCCGCCGAACTGCTCAACGACTCCTCCGTCGACGCCGAGGTCGACGACGAGGGAGTCATCCAGTTCGGGTTCACCGAACGCGACGTCTAGTAAGCACCGGCCGACTACTGTCGCCCGGTGGATGTCGAACCGTACCGTTATCGATCGCCGGACGAGGACAGTGCCCGCTGGACCGGGTTCCCGTTCCGCGACGGCGACATCGTCGTCAGCACCCGGTCCAAGAGCGGCACCACCTGGATGCAGATGATCTGTGCCCTGCTGGTCTTCCGTTCCGTGGAACCGCCGGCACCGTTGCACAGGCTCTCGCCCTGGTTGGACTGGTTGGCCGAGCCCCGGGACGAGGTCCTGGCCCGGCTCGCCGCCCAGTCCCACCGCAGGTTCGTCAAGACCCACACGCCTCTGGACGGGGTGCCGCTGGACCCTCGGGCGACGTACGTGGTGGTCGCCCGGCATCCCCTCGACATGGCAGTCTCCCTCTACCACCAGTCGGCCAACCTGGATCAGGACCGGCTCCGGGAGCTGACCGGGCAACCCGAGCCCACCGGCGGGCAGGTCCGGCCCTCGGCGGCCGACTGGCTGCGGTCCTGGATCGACCAGGAGGTCGACCCCCGGGAGGAACTGGACTCACTGCCCGGGGTCCTGTTGCACCTGACCGACGCCTGGGCTCGGCGGAACCGGCCCAACGTCGTCCTGGTGCACTACAGCGACCTGCTGTCCGACCTGGCCGGTGAGATGCGTCGGCTGGCCGACCGGCTGGGCTTCGACGTGGCCGAGGGGGAGTGGCCCGCCCTGGTGGAGGCCGCCACCTTCACCCGGATGAGGGAGCGCGCCGACCGGCTCGCCCCCGACCCGGTCGGCGTGCTGCGGGACCGGGCGGCCTTCTTCCGGTCGGGCACCTCGGGCCAGGGCAGAGACCTGCTCGACCCCGCCGGCCTGACCCGTTACCGGCACCGGGTGGCCGCCCTCGCTCCACCGGACCTGGTGGCCTGGCTGCACCGGTGACCTGCGTACGCCGAGCGCGACGAAGGGCCCCGCCACGATCGTGGCGGGGCCCTTCGAACGCCTCGACGCCTGCGGCGTCACCGGGTGAGGCTCACCGGGGATCAGTCGTCGTCCCGGTCGTCATCGTCATCGTCGTCATCGTCGTCGTCATCGTCCCGGTCATCGTCATCGTCGTCGTCGACCGGCTCCTTCTCGGCCTTCACCACCGAGCCGTTCTCCCGGTCCACGTCGATCTCGTGCTCGGTGGTGCCGTTGACGATCTCGACACTCCACACCGGACGACCGTCCTCGCGCTCCCGGTCGATGTCGGTGATCCGGCCGCCACCGGCCTTGGCGAGGGCGATCTCCCCGGCCCGCTCCCGACTGATCTTGTCCTCGGCCGGTGCGCTGCTGGACCCGGGCGCGACAGACTCGGTCGACGTCGGGGTGGCCGCCCGGGTGGTGGCCGTCAGGCCCGGGGCGGGGGTCTCGGTCCCCGGAGCGACGGTCGGCTCGGTGGTGGCCGGGGTTTCGGTCGCCGCCACCAACGCGGTGTTCGCGCTGGAGTTCGAGGTCTTGTCGGCGGCGACGCTGCCCAGCGCCACCCCGGTGACCGACAGGACCGCCACACCGCCGATCGCCGCCAGCGCCAGAGACATCCGCTTCATGGTTCTCACTTCCCTTCCTCGGTTGCTGCAATCGAGGATCCGTCCTGGGCGGATAGCGGCGCGCTGTCCGAATGCTAAGGCCGGGTTAAGACCGTCGGACCGGGGTCGCGGTCAGGACGCCACTGGCGGGTTCGGGGTGTCGGGAGAGCGCGGTGGGCCGAGACGGAGCAGGATCTGCGCGCCGCCGGTCGGACCGTTGCGGATCTCCATGGCCCCGCCACTGGCCTGGGCGGCCCGCCGGGCGATGTCCAGGCCGAGCCCGGTGGAGTTGCCGTGGCTGGCACCCCGTCCGACGGTGTCGGCGGGAATGCCGGGCCCCTCGTCGGCGACGGTGAGCAACACCTGTCCGCCGTGCGGGGCGAGACTGACGGCGAACGGGGTCTCGTCGGGGGTGTGCGCGAAGACGTTGCCGAGCAGGGCGTCGACAGCCGCCTCCACCTCGTCGGCGGGCAGCCCCACCGGAAGCGGCCCCTCGGCCAGGTCGAGGGTGACGGTGCGGCCGGTGTCCTCGGCGAGGACGGACCAGAACTCCACCCGCTCGCCGACGATCGCCGCCGCGTCCGAGGCGGCCACCTCGGCGGTCGGGGTACGCCACCGGGCCTGCCGGATCACCCCGGTCACCGCCCGTTCCAGCCCGTCGACGGCGGCGGTGACCCGGGAGGCGTCCCCCGGGTCGCGCAGCGACTCGGCCTCCAACCTGAGTGCGGTCAGCGGCGTACGCAGCCGGTGCGACAGGTCGGCCACCTGCTCGCGTTCCTCCCGCAGCAGCACCTGGATCCGTCCGGCGAGATGGTTGAGCGCCCCCGCCACCTCGCGCAGTTCGGGTGGCCCGGCCGGCACGACACGGGCGTCGAGTTCGGCGTTGGCCAGCCGGTGCGAGACTGTGGAGAGATCGGTGATCGCCCCGACCAGGCTGCGGGCCAGCCGGTCGGCGACGGCCAACCCGATCAGCACCAACAGCAGACCGAGCAGGGCCAGGACCAGCCAGGCCCGGTCCACTCCACGGGTCAGCTCGGCGGCCGGCACCACGGTCCGGATCACCCCGGTCCCGTCCTGGCGGCCCTGGACCGCGATGACCACCTCCCGTCCCCCGTCGAACTCCGCGGTGAGGCTCTGCCCCAGGGCGGCGAGGTCCACGGCGGGGGTACGCGGGGCCGCCGCCCCGAGGACGGTCCCGTCGGGCAGGAAGACGCTCACCGACCGCCGCGAATCGACCACCAGTTGTTCGACGGTCAGCCGGACGGTCTCGTCGTCGGCCGTACCGACCACCTGCACCAGGCTCTGCGCGTCGGCGGTGGCCCGGACGGTCGCCCGGTCGGCGGTGACGTCCCGGATCAGCAGGGCCAGTGGCACCAGGAAGGCGGTCAGGACGAGCACTCCGACGGCGGCGGCCAGCAATGCCAGGCGGCCCCTCACGACTGGGCCCCGGGATCGGCCAGGCGCACCCCGACCCCGCGTACG
Organism: Micromonospora sp. NPDC000207; assembly: GCF_040300925.1. Taxonomy (NCBI): domain Bacteria; kingdom Bacillati; phylum Actinomycetota; class Actinomycetes; order Micromonosporales; family Micromonosporaceae; genus Micromonospora; species Micromonospora sp. NPDC000207. Next base: position 56,375 of record NZ_JBEPEQ010000013.1, on the reverse strand, counting down.
GTGTGCAGGTACCGGGGCCGTTGGGCGCTCTCGCCGAGCTTGCGGCGCAGCCAGGACAGGTGCACGTCGACTGTCTTGTCAGCCCCGCCGTACGGGATCTGCCAGACCTCGGTCAGCAGTTCCCGTTTGGTGACCACCTGACCGGGGCGTCCGGCGAGGTGGTGCAGCAGGTCGAACTCGCGGGGGGTCAGCTCCACCGGCGTACCGTCCAGGGTCACCTGCCGGGACCGGGGGTCGACCCGCAGCCCCCCGACGGAGATCGTGGGGTCGTCGGCCTCGGCGGCGGACGGCCCGCGCCGCAGCACCGCGCGGATCCGGGCATCGAGCTGCGCGGCGGTGAACGGCTTCACCACGTAGTCGTCGGCGCCCGCGTCGAGCGCCCGGACGATCTCCGTCTCGTCGTCGCGGGCGGTGGCCACGATCACCGGTACCGCACTGACCGCCCGGAGCATCCGCAACAGCTCCCGGCCGTCCAGGTCGGGCAGGCCCAGGTCGAGGACGACCAGGTCGGGGCGGTCGTCCAGCGCGGAACGCAGCCCCTCCATCGCGGTGGAGGTCGCGGCCACGGCGTGGCCCCGCTCCCGCAACGCACGAACCAGAGGGGTACGGATGGTGAGGTCGTCCTCGACGAGCAGCAGGCGGGGCACACCAGGCAGGCTAGCGGGCCGGTCACCGGGGGCCCGCGTCCTTAACCCTCCTTTATCCCCCCGCTGATCCCGACCCAACGTCCGTTCGGGGATAGTCGGGGGCATGGGTCGACGCACACTCCTCGCCACCGTCGGATGGCTGGTCACCGCGGTTCTCGCCACCGGCATCGGGCTCGGGGCGATCCGGCTGGTCGGTGAGGGCATCACCGGCACCCCCGGCGGGGTCCTCAGCCAGGAGGAGATCGAACGGGCGTTGGCCAACCCGCCCCCGACCGTCCCGGGCGGCTCGACCACCTCGGGGAGCCCGGTCACGCCGGTAAGCCCGTCCACCACCCCGGGAGGCCCCGAACCCACCACCGGCGGATCCGAGGCACCGCCGTCGGCGACGGCCCCCGCCCCGACGGCCACCACACCGAGCGCCCCCCGGCGGGTCTTCGCCGTGGCGGGGGGATCCGTCGTGGCCGAGTGTCGGGGCACCGAGGCCCGGCTGGTCAGCTGGACGCCCGCCCAGGGTTACCGGACCACCGACGTCGACAGGGGGCCGGACGACGACGTCGACGTCACCTTCGAAGGGCCGGGCGGCGAGTACGAGCTGAAGGTGGAGTGTCAGGGCGGAATCCCGGTGGCCGTTCCCGACGACGACTGACCGACCTCCCCGGCCGTCGTGCCGCGGGCCGGACCCCGGACACGAGCGCACGGCGCCGTCCGACGGAGGTCGTGACGTCGCCGCGCTCTGGCCGTCTCCCACCCTCGCAGCCCAACGGCGGTACGCCGGCGGGGACCTGGCTCGTCCGGCACCAGTGCTCCGGACAGCCCTTCGATCCCCCTTTCCGGGGTCCCCAAACCCCCGATCGGCGAGACCTTCCACCATCTGCGAAGCCCGGCGTGGACCGGGCCGGGACCGGGTATGAAGCCGCCATGGAACATTTCACTATCGCCACCGTCGCCGAGAAGAGCCCGGACTTCCGGCGGGTGCTCTGGACCGGGCAGCAGACCCAGCTCGTCATCATGACGATCCCGCCGAACGGAGAGATCGGTGAGGAGGTCCACGAGGGCATCGACCAGATCCTGACCTTCGTCAGCGGCACCGGTGAGGCCCGGGTCGCCGGGGAGACGAAGGAGGTCGCCCAGGGCGACCTGGTGGTGGTGCCCGCCGGGACGAAGCACAACTTCGTCAACACCGGGCCGAACCCGCTGGTCCTCTACACGGTGTACGGGCCGCCGGAGCACGCCGACCAGGCGGTGCACCGGACCAAGGAGGAGGCCGACCGGGCCGAGGCGGCGGGCGAGGACGAGCCCCCGACCTCCTGACGTGGGTGAACCCGGCCCAGGGCGGGGTATCCGGGGCGGATGCAGCCTCCCGTCTCCGACTACGCGTTCCTGTCCGACTGCCGGTCGGGGGCGCTTGTCGGCCGGGACGGCTCCGTCGACTGGTGGTGCCCGACCCGGTTCGACGGACCCTCGGTCTTCGGTCGGCTCCTGGACCCCCGGGCCGGGCACTGGCGGATTGCGCCGACCCGGCCCGGACGGGTCGAGCGGCACTACCACCCGGGGACCCTGGTCCTGCGGACCGTGCACCACACCGAGCAGGGCAGCGTCGCTGTCACCGACACCCTCGCCGCCGAGCCCGGTGCCCGGGGGCACGAGCTGGGTCGGAACTCCCCGGCCGTCCTGCTGCGGGTGGTCGAGGGGCTGACCGGGCGGGTCCCCATGCGGTTGGACTACGCGCCCCGCCCGGAGTACGGGCAGCTCACGCCGTACCTGCACGAGGTGTTGGACGGGTCGGTCCTGGCCGCCGCCGGTCGGGTCACCCTCCTGTTGCGCGGTGGCGGGGTGACACTGCGCGCCGACCACGACCGGGTACGCCACGACTTCACAGTCTCGGCCGGGGAGACCGTCGCCTTCGACCTGGCGTACGCGCCCGCGTACGGGCATCCCCCGGCCCGACTGGAACCGGTGGCGGCGCTCGCCGACACGGTGGCGGCCTGGGAGGCGTTCCGGGAGACCCACCGGTACGACGGGGAGTACGCGGACCTGGTCCGGCACAGCGCGACGGTGCTGACCGGGTTGACGTACGCCCGCAGTGGCGCTGTCGTCGCGGCGGCGACCACCTCGCTGCCGGAGCGGATCAGTGGTGACCGCAACTACGACTACCGGTACTCGTGGTTGCGTGACTTCGCGATGACCATGCGGGCGCTCTGGGTGGCGGCCTGCCCGGAGGAGGCGGACCGGCTGTTCGCCTGGGCGGCCCGTTCGATCGGGCGGATCGGGGCGGCCCCGGTGCCGGTCCTGTTCGGTCTGGAGGGGGAGCGGTACCTCGCCGAGCACGACCTTGAGCACCTGCGCGGCTACGCCGACAGCCGCCCGGTACGGGTGGGCAACGGGGCGTGGCGGCAGCGGCAGCTCGACGTGCCGGGCGAGGTGATCCTGGCGGTGTGGCGGCTGCACGAGTACCTCGGCGAGACCTTCGCCCCCGAGCTGCGGGAGATGGTGGTCGACCTCGCCGAGCAGGTCGCGTCCACCTGGCACCTGCCCGACCGGGGGATCTGGGAGGCGCGGGACGCCGACCGGCACCACCTGTCGTCGAAGGTGTTCTGCTGGGTGGCGCTGGACCGGGCTGTGGCGTTGGCTCCCCGGTTGGGGGAGCGGGCCGATCCGAGCCGGTGGGCGGCGATCGCCGAGGAGATCCGGGCCACCGTGCTGCGGGACGGGTGGAACGAGGAGGCCGGCGCGTACACCGCCGTGTTCGGGTCGGCGGAGTTGGACGCCTCGGCCCTGGTGCTGCCGCTGGTCCGGTTCCTGCCCGCCACGGATCCCCGGATGCGGTCCACCATCGCGGCCGTCGAGCGGACGTTGGGCGTCGGCGACGGGCTGGTACGGCGCTGGTCGTCCGACCCGGCCGGGTTCGTGATGTGCTCGTTCTGGCTGGTGGAGTGTCTGGTGCTGGCTGGTGAACCGGACCGGGCGCGGGAGCTGTTCGAGCGGGTGTCGACCCACGTCAACGACGTCGGGTTGTTCAGTGAGCAGATCGACCCGACCACCGGGGCACAGCTGGGCAACACCCCGCAGGCGCTGTCGCACATCGGGTTGATCAGCGCGGCCTGGCGGCTGACCGAGCCGTCCACCGACTGAGGGTCCCCGGAACGTCCACCGTCACCGCGCCGGTCGGCCGGGGAGGATTCGTTGCCGTGACCAGGGGTAGAACACCGGCCATGACCCGCCTTGACCAGCCCACTGTCGCCCTCTCCGACGACGTACGGATGCCGCTGCTCGGTTTCGGGACCTGGCAGGCCACCGGGGAGCAGGGGTACGAGGCGGTCCTGGCCGCACTCGACGCCGGCTACCGGCACATCGACACCGCCACCATGTACGGCAACGAGGCGGAGGTCGGCCGGGCCGTCCGGGAGAGCGGGCTGCGCCGGGAGGACGTCTTCGTCACCACCAAACTGCCACCGGACCGGGTCGGCCGGGAACGGGAGACCATCGAGCAGAGCCTGCGGGCGCTCGGCCTCGACCAGGTCGACCTCTGGCTGATCCACTGGCCGCCCTCCGCCGGGTCGGAAAGCGTCCCGGTCTGGCGTGAGCTGCTCGCCGCCCGGGACGCGGGCCTGACCAGGGCGGTCGGGGTGAGCAACTACGACACCACCCGGCTCGACGAGTTGACCGAGGCGACCGGGGAGGCCCCGGCGGTCAACCAGATCAAGTGGAGCCCCTCGCTGTACGACAGGCAGCGGCACCGGGAACACCGGGACCGGGGGATCGTGCTGGAGGGGTACAGCCCCTTCAAGAGCACCGACCTGGCCGACCCCGTGCTGACCCGGATCGCCGCCGCACACGACGTCTCCCCGGCCCAGGTGGTGCTCCGGTGGCACGTCGACCACGAGATCGTGGTGATCCCCAAGTCGGTCACACCGGATCGGATCAGGGCCAACGCCGACATCTTCTCCTTCTCCCTCACCGCCGAGGAGATGCGCGACATCGACGCGCTCGGGAGGTGACCACGACCTCCCCGGACGGCCCGTCCGTCGACCGCCTCTGGCGTGCGACGATCGCACGGAGTAGTGTCTTGCCTTCAACGCGTCCCGCACCCCCTCGGAGGCGTACACCGCGATGGGTGGTTCCCCCCTGCGTGTCCTCATCGTCGGCGCGGGCGTCGCCGGGCTGGCCGTGGCCCGGGCACTGCGAATGGCCGGCATCCGGCCCGACGTCACCGAGAAGCGCCCCCCGACCGACCTCGTCGACACCGGTCTCTACCTGCCCGGAAACGCCGCCCGAGCGTTGCGTCGACTCGACCTCGACGGCCCCGTACGCCCCCTCGGGCAGCTGATCCACAGACAGCGGTTCCTGGACGTCACAGGTGACCAGCTCTGCGAGGTCGACCTCGGTTCACTCTGGAACGGCGTCGGTGAGTGCCGCGCCCTGCCCCGCCTCGAACTGCACCGGGTGCTGCTCACCGGGGCCGGCGGGGCGGTCCGGCACGGCGCCGAGGTCACCGGTGTCGACGTCCTCCCCGACCGGGTCGGGGTCACCTTCGGCGACGGCACCACCGGCGAGTACGACCTGCTGATCGGGGCCGACGGGCCCCGCTCGTCGGTGCGTACCCTGGCGGCCCTCGGAGGGCCGGCCCGCCCGGCCGGTCAGGTCGTCTACCGGGCAGTGCTGCGGGGCGGCCCCCGGGTCACCGAGTGGACCGCCCTGCTCGGTCAGCGCTCCGGTTTCCTGGTCGTCCCGATCGGGGCCGGTCGGCTCCACGTCTACGCCGACGAGGCCGGCACCGACCTGCCCGCCGACCCCCGGGCTCGACTCCGTGAACTCTTCGCCGGGTACGGCGGCCCGGTGCCGCAGGTCCTGGACGCCCTGACCGACGTGGAGATCCACGCCGAGCGCACCGACGAGGTCGAACTCGGTCGCTGGTCACGGGGGCGGGTGCTGCTGGTGGGGGACGCCGCCCACGCCACCGCCCCGACCCTGGCCCAGGGGGCGGCGATGGCGCTGGAGGACGCCGTGGTGCTCGCCGACTCGCTGGCCGGTTCCGACACCGTCGAGGCGGCGCTCATCGCGTACGAGGGTCGCCGTCGGCCGCGTACCCGATGGGTGCGGGACCGGACCCGGGACCGCAACCGGACCCGTGACGTGCCGCCGGCGCTGCGTGATCCCCTGCTGCGCGGACGGGGCGGACGCATCTTCGGAGAGCACTACCGGCTCCTCGTCGACCCGCTGTGATCGACCGGACGGCATGCGGTGTCACCCCGCCGCACCCCCGAACCGCGTTCCGACCTGCCGGGGACTATCCTCCTTGCGGATGACGGCTCGCAGATCAACAGTGCGCAGCCGAGCGGGACAACCGAGAACCGGAGGCCATTCGTGACCACCGTCGCACCCAAGCCGGTCGTGACCCGGCCCTGGCCGGTCCGAGAGCCGGTCAAGGGGTCGGCCCTCGCGCGGTTGCTGCGCACCACGGACGCGAAGCAGATCGGGATCATGTACATGATCACCGCGTTCGTGTTCTTCATGATCGGTGGCCTGATGGCCCTGATCATGCGGGCCGAGCTGGCCTTGCCCGGGATGCAGTTCCTCTCCCCGGAGCAGTACAACCAGCTGTTCACCATGCACGGCACGATCATGCTGCTCTTCTTCGCGACGCCGATCGTGTTCGCCTTCGCCAACTACGTCGTGCCGTTGCAGATCGGTGCTCCCGACGTCTCCTTCCCCCGGCTGAACAGCTTCGCCTACTGGCTCTACCTGTTCGGCGGCACGATCGCGGTGGCGGGCTTCCTCACCCCGGGTGGGGCCGCCGACTTCGGCTGGACCGCCTACACACCGCTGAGCAGCGTCGAGCACTCCCCGGGCGTCGGCGCCAACATGTGGATCGTTGGTCTGGCCATCTCCGGTCTGGGCACCATCCTCGGCGCGGTCAACCTGATCACCACGATCCTGACCCTGCGGGCACCGGGCATGACCATGTTCCGGATGCCGATCTTCACCTGGAACATGCTGGTCACCAGCCTCCTGGCGATCCTGGTCTTCCCGCTGCTGGCCGCCGCGCTCTTCGCGCTCGCCGCCGACCGCATCCTCGGTGCCCACATCTACGCCCCCGAGACCGGCGGCCCGATGCTCTGGCAGCACCTGTTCTGGTTCTTCGGTCACCCCGAGGTGTACATCATCGCGCTGCCGTTCTTCGGCATCATCAGCGAGATCATCCCGGTCTTCTCCCGTAAGCCGATCTTCGGTTACAAGGGTCTGGTCGCCGCGACCATCGCCATCGCCGCCCTGTCGATGAGCGTCTGGGCGCACCACATGTTCGCCACCGGCCAGGTGTTGCTGCCGTTCTTCAGCTTCCTGAGCTTCCTGATCGCCGTACCGACGGGGATGAAGTTCTTCAACTGGATCGGCACCATGTGGCGGGGCCAGATCAGCTTCGAGACCCCGATGCTGTTCGCCGTCGGCTTCCTGGTGACGTTCCTCTTCGGCGGCCTCAGCGGTGTGCTGCTGGCCAGCCCGCCGCTCGACTTCCACCTGCACGACAACTACTTCGTGGTGGCGCACTTCCACTACGTGCTGTTCGGCACGATCGTGTTCGCCGTCTTCGGCGGGATCTACTTCTGGTTCCCGAAGATGTTCGGCCGGATGCTCGACGAGCGCCTCGGCAAGGTGCACTTCTGGCTCACCATGATCGGCTTCCACACCACCTTCCTGGTGCAGCACTGGCTCGGCAACGAGGGCATGCCCCGGCGGTACGTCGACTACCAGGACATCGACGGCTGGACGACGCTGAACATGATCTCCACGATCGGCGCGTTCATCACCGGTATCTCCACGCTGCCGTTCATCTACAACTGCTGGAAGTCGTACAAGGCCGGCCCGGTGGTCGAGGTCGAGGACCCGTGGGGCCACGGCAACTCGCTGGAGTGGGCGACCAGCTCCCCGCCGCCGCTGCGCAACTTCGACAAGATGCCCCGGATCCGGTCCGAGCGCCCGGCGTTCGACTACAAGTTCCCGGAGCTGGCCGCCGGTGGCCAGTCCCTGGCCGGTCCCCCCGAGGGCGGTTCCAAGCCGCTGACCAGCGAGTCCAACGGTGGTGCCAGCTACCAGGAGGACACCGCGACCCTCGACCGGAACTGACGCGACAAGCCCCGACGGCGCCGCACCCCTGTGGGGTGCGGCGCCGTCGCCGTCGTACCCACTGCGGCCCGGCCTGGTGGGGGCGGGCGGGTCCCGGCCTGGGCGGGCACCAGGGCGTCGCCCGGGAGGTCCGCCGGCCGCCCCCGGACTCAGCCGGTCAGGCCCAGGCTGACCAGCACCGCGCCCCGGTACAGCGGCACCGGTTCACCGGTGCCGTCCAGCCGGACCAGCACGATCTGACTGCCCGCTCCCCGGGCCCGCAACCCTCCCGCCGGCCGCAGTGACACCAGCAGGTGCGCGCCGTCGGGGGTGGGCAGGAGATGGGACACCACCTGGTCGTCGGTGGCCCCGGTGGCCACCTCGACCCGCTCGCCGTCCACCCCGCCCACCAGCAGCCGGTCCTCACGGGTGCCGCCGTCGCCGTCGTCGAACCGGTGGACCAGCCGCCCGTCGGGCAGTCCCAGGGCCGGGCGGACTCCCTGCGGGGCGGTCACCGCCCGCCCCCGGGCGTCCAGGCTCACCGACTCGCCACCCGGCTGGAAGGTGATCGTCCGGTCGACGACCCGGACGGAGCTCGCGGCGATCGATCCGGGTGCCGCAGTGAGCCGGCCCTCACCCAGGTCGACAGTCCACACCCGGACCGGACGGGCCTCGTTCCGGTCGCCGCCGACCGACTCGGCGACCACCGCGTGGGCGTCGTCGGCCACCGCCACCACCTGCCCCCGAGGGGTGTCCGCCCCGGTCACCGGGCGCACCGTACCGGTGGCCAGGTCCAGCAGCACCAGCCGGTAACCCTCACTCGGCACGGAGACCAGTGCCCGGGTGCCGTCGGGGGTGAACGTGACACTCCCGACCGGGCCGAGCAGATCCCGGACCGTCCCGTCCACACCCACCCGGGTCAACCGGCGTTCCCGCTCGACCAGGCGCACGTACGCGTAGCCGCCGGGGCCGACCGCACCCTGCGGCGTACCCCGGGCCGTCCGGGCCTGTGTCGGTGTCGTCGCGCCGGAGGTGGTGTCCACGACCGCCACCCGGTCGGTGCCGGCCCCGGAGACGAAGAGGTACCGCCCGTCCGGGGTCACCCCGAACGGGGCGTCGGGAAGCTCGACCCCGGCGCTCGGCACCCCCGTCGCCAGGTCGACGCCGCCCCACCGTCGGTCCGGGGTGTTCGACCACAGGATCCCCCCGGTCGGCGCGGCGGTGCACCTGGCCTCGGTGGCGGGCTGGCGGATCTGCCCGTCCCGGCGGACCACCAGACACCGGCTGCCGGTGAACGCCAGGTCGGTGCCGACCGCTGTGACGGTGTCGGCCGAGCTGTGCTCGGGCAACTCCGTGTCGTGCAGCCGGCCGTCGACGACGAAGGCGTCCCGGGGGTCCTCGGCGAGCCCTCGCGCCACAGTCGGGGCCAGGGGGTCCCCGACCCCCACCCGGACGTGCCGACGGGCCGGCGACACCCCGCTCAGGTCGTCGCCGAAGCGGTCGACCGGGTACAACCCCTGAAGGTCGGAGCGGCGGTCGTCGGGCACGTCACCGAGGAGGACGGCCGGGCCCAGGCCGGTCACGCCCGGGGGCAGCTCACCCACCCGGACCGGCCCACCATCGTCGGTCGGCCCGGAGCAGGCGACCAGTCCACCCATGCCCGCTGCCAGGAACACCGCCACCACCCGCCGACCACCCATGGGGCCATCCTGCCCGCCGTCGGCAACCCCGGCCGGTCAGCGCGGAGTCGCCCGCCCTCGAACCCCGGCCGGTCAGCGCAGGTTCGCCCGCCGCCGTACCCGGCGGGTCGGGGCAGGGGCCGGGCGGTTCAGTGACCGACGTCGACCGGGACGAGACCGGGGGCCTTCGACGTCGGCGGAAGCCTGTCGGACCGGCGACGACGCAGCTCCACCGGGAGGACGGCGAGCGCGACGAGGAGCCCCAGTACGCCGGTGACCACGAAACCCCACAGCGGGGCGGTACGGTCGATGACGGCACCGGCCAGCGGAGCACCCACCGCCATCCCGACGGTGACAGCCGAGCCGTGCAATCCCATCACCATCCCGCGCACGTCCGCCGGGGCGAGGGTGCTGACCAGGTCGGCGGTGGCCGCGAGGGTCGGTGCACAGAGCATCCCCGCCGGGATCAGCGCCAGACAGAGCAGCCACCACGCCCCACCGCCGAGCCCCACCGGGACGGTGCAGGCACTCAGGCCGACGAGCAGCAGCAGCGGGGAGACCGACCGGTTGAGCGACCCGTAGGTGAAGCCGCCGACGAGGGAGGCGACCGCCCACCCGGCGAGCACCACACCGGTCCACCCGACAGCCCCGTTCTCCCGGAGGACGGCGACCACAGCGACGTCGGTGCCCGCCAGGACCACGGTGGCGGCGGCGCTGATCGCCAGGACGGCGAGCAGGCGGGGGTTGAGCCACTCCCGGTAGGGCAACCGGCGCGGCGGTAGTGCCGCCTCCCCGGCGCTACGGACCGGCGGGTCGAGCAGCCAGAGGACGACCCCGGAGACGACGATCCCGACGCCCACCGCCCAGAGGGTGGCCCGCGCCGAGACGGTGGTGGCCACCGCCACCGCCAGGGCGGGACCCATCATGAACGAGAGCTCGGTCGACATGGTGTCGAGTGCGTACGCCGGACGACGGCGCTCCGGCGGGACGAGCGCGGCGATCGACTGACGGATCACCGAGAAGACCGGCAGCGCCAGCAGGCCGGCGAGGAACGCGGCCGGCAGGAGCAGGGTGTACGACAGGGCCGCCGCCGAGGTCCAGAAGACCGCCTCGGCGACGGTGGTCAGGGCCACCACCGGGCGGAGTCCGTACCTGTCGATCAGCCGCCCCAGCACAGGATTGCCCAGCGCGGCCCCCACAGTGAGGGCCGCGCCCACCAGACCCGCCGCGCCGTACCCCCGACCCAGTTCGAGGACGACGTAGAACGTCACTGTGACACCGGCCGACGCCATCGGCAGCCGGGCGAAGACCGAGACCAGCAGCAGCGACCGGAGACCGGGCAGCGACAGCGCCTCCCGGTAGGGCTTCAGATTCATGGTGATGCGTACCTCCGGGCGTCATCTTCGACCCCGGATACGACATCCACCAATCACTTTCCGGTTATGCGCTCTGGATCACAGGGGTGCCCCGCAGCGTCACCCCGGCCCCCTCCATCGCCCGCAGCGCCACGTCGGTGGTGGCGGGGGCCACGGCGGCGGTCAGGTCGAGCAGGACGGTCGTGGCGAACCCCTCCCGGGCGGCGTCCAGGGCGGTGGCCCGGATGCAGTGGTCGGTGGCGATCCCGACCACGTCGACCCGGTCCACGTCGTGTCGGCGCAGCCAGTCGGCCAGTCCCTCGCCGTCGGTGGCGTGCCCCTCGAACCCCGAGTACGCGGCGGCGTGCTCGCCCTTGTGGAAGATCTTCTCGATCCGGCCGGTCTCCAACTCGGGGTGGAAATCCGATCCGGTGGTCCCCACCACGCAGTGCCGGGGCCACGAGTCGACGAAGTCCGGCGGGTCGCCGAAGTGGGCGCCCGGATCCACGTGGTAGTCCTTGGTCGCCACCACGTGGTCCCACCGGTCCGGCTCGGCGGCGAGCAGCCGGGAGACGGCGGCCGCCACCCCGGCCCCGCCGCTGACGGCCAGGGATCCGCCCTCGCAGAAGTCGTTCTGCACGTCCACGATGATCAGTGCACTGCCCACCGGGGTTCTCCTCTCGCTCTGCGGGGCCGACCTCAGCCCCGGGGTACGACTGCGGGCCGTCTCGGCTTCGACCCGGGTACGCCGCCTCAGCTCCCGGGTACGACGGTGACCGGGATCGCCGGGTCCCCGGCGGAGAGCTTCAGTCCCTCCCAGGGGATCGAGATCAGGCACTGCCGCAGGTGTTCCCGGGACTCGTCAAGCGACGGCAGGTCGACGGGTTCGCCGTCGGCGACGTACGTCCGCTGCAGCAGTCGGTCGTGGGGCCGCTGGTCGGGTACGCCCTGCGTGACCACGATCTCCTCGACGGCGGTGCCGGTCGGCTTGTGACGTCTAACCGCCACCTTCCGGCCGCCGATGGTGGCCTTGTGCTCGGAGCGCTTCACCACCGGCCGTCCCGTGACCTCGACCAGCTTGTAGACGAGGCTCGCGGTGGGGGCACCGGAGCCGGTGACCACGGAGGTGCCGGCGCCGTACATGTCGACGGGTTCGGCGGCCAACGCGGCGATCGCGTACTCGTCGAGGTCCCCCGAAACGATGATCTTGGTTTCGGTGGCACCGAGGGAGTCGAGCAGCTGCCGGGACTGCTGGGCGATCACCGCCAGGTCCCCGGAGTCGATCCGGACCGCCCGCAGCTGCGGACCGGCCACCTCGATCGCGTTGCGGATGCCCTGACTGATGTCGTAGGTGTCGACGAGCAGTGTGGTGTCCCGCCCCAACGTGGCGACCTGGGAGGCGAAGGCGGTCCGCTCGTCGTCGTGCAGCAGGGTGAAGGCGTGTGCGGCGGTGCCGGCGGTGGGGATGCCGTACCGCTCGCCGGCGGCGAGGTTGGAGGTGAACCGGAAACCGGCAAGGTAGGCGGCGCGGGCGGCGGCCACCGCGGCCTCCTCGTGGGCCCGCCGGGACCCCATCTCGATGAGCGCCCGGCCCCGGGCGGCGGTCACCATCCGGGCCGCCGCGGCGGCCACCGCGCAGTCGTGGTTGAGCACCGACAGGATCAGGGTCTCCAGCACCACGCACTCGGCGAACCCGCCGGAGACGGTGAGGATCGGGGAGCCCGGGAAGAACAGCTCGCCCTCGGCGTACCCCTCGATGTCGCCGGTGAAGCGGTAGTCGGCCAGCCAGGCGGCGGCGGCCTCGTCCACCACCCCGGTACGGCGCAGGAAGTCGACCTCGGCCTCGGAGAAGCGGAAGTCGCGGATCATCTCGATCAGCCGACCGGTGCCCGCCACCACCCCGTAGCGCCGACCGGTGGGGAGTCGACGGCTGAACACCTCGAAGACGCACTGCCGGTCGGCCGTGCCGTCGCGCAGCGCGGCGCTGACCATGGTCAGCTCGTAGTGGTCGGTCAGCAGCGCAGGGCGAAAGGTGCTCACGTCCCCAGCCTAGAGTTCGTCCGCACGTCGTGGTGGAGGGCCCGGTCGTCGGTCGCATTCGGCATTCGCCGGATCACCCGGGGTTCCGGTTCATCGGTTCGCCCGATCCGGTGGCACGATGGTGGCATGGCGGTTCCACAGGTTGCCCCGGTCGAGACGCCGGCCACCGACGCGATGCCGGAGACCGACCGGCCCTGGGTGACGGTCGTGTGGGACGACCCGGTCAACCTGATGACGTACGTGACATGGGTGTTCCAGAAGCTCTTCGGCTACAGCCGGGAGCGGGCCGAGCAGCTGATGCTCGACGTGCACCACAAGGGGCGGGCGGTGGTCTCCAGCGGGGCTCGGGAACGGATGGAGCACGACGCGTCCCAGCTGCACGCGTACGGCCTGTGGGCGACGGTGGAGCGGTCGTGAGCATGTTCCGCCGCCGGGGCGACCGGTACGTGGCGACCTTCGCCGTCGACGAGGTACGAGTGCTGCACAAGGTCGCCTCCGAGGTGGTCGGACTGCTCACCGACGGCTTCGACTACTCCGATCCGGTGGTCGGTCGACTCTTCCCCGAGGTCTACCCGGAGGACACCGAGGGCACCGAGGAGTTCCGCCGCTACACCGAGGGCGACCTCAAGACGGCCAAGATCGACCAGGCCGGGGCGATCCTGGCGGCGCTCCCGGACGAGTCCGGTGGCGAGGTACGCCTCGACGCCGAGGCGGCCGAGGCCTGGCTGCGGGCGCTCAACGACGCCCGGCTGGCGATGGGGGTACGGCTGGAGGTCAAGGACGGCACCGATCTGGGCGCCGAGCTCGACGACGCGGTCGCCGCCGACCCGACCTCCTCGCGGGTGTTCCAGCTCTCCGTCTACGCCTATCTCGGATACCTCCAGGAATCCCTGCTCAACGCCCTCGTCGAGGGGTGAGGGGGAGCCTCCCCGGACCGACCGGCCGGCCGGTGTCCGCCCCGGGACCGACCGGCCAGCCGGTGGAGCGCCGGCCGAAGACGTGCCGGTCGCCCGGTGACGTGCCGGTCGCCCGGTGACGTGCCGGTCGGCCCGGGTGTCCGGAGAGCCGCCCGGTGACGTGCCGGTCGGTCCGGGTGGTGAGCGCGTCGGTCAGGCCGCGTTGAGGGCGGCAAGCTCCCGCTCGTCGAGGGTCAGGTCACCGGCGGCGGCCGAATCCCTGATCGTCTCCGGACGGCTGGCCCCCGGAATCGGCACGACGACCGGGGCCAGGGCGAGCTGCCAGGCCAGGCAGACCTGCTGCGGGCTGACCCCGCGCGCCTGGGCGATCTCGGCGAAGGGCCGGAACCGGCCGCCCAGGTCCCCGGCGCGGCCGATGCCGCCCAGCGGTGACCAGGGCAGGAAGGCCAGGCCAAGCTCGGCGCAGAGTCGCAGCTCCTGCTCGCTGGTGCGGAACTCCGGGGAGAACTGGTTCTGGACGGCGGTCAGCCGGTCACCGAGGATGTCGTGGGCCTGACGGATCTGGTCCGGGTCGGCGTTGGAGATGCCTGCCATCCGGATCTTGCCGGCGTCGGCGAGGTCGCGCAGCGCCCCGATCGACTCCGCGTACGGGACCCGGGGGTCCGGTCGGTGGAACTGGTACAGCCCGATCGCGTCGACGCCGAGCCGGGCCAGGGAGGCGTCGCAGGCCGCCCGGAGGTATTCGGGGGAGCCGTTGAGCCCCCACTCCGACTCACTGGGACGGGTGTGCCCGCCCTTGGTGGCGACGAGGACGCCGGAGGTGTCCCCGCCGTAGTCGGCCAGGGCCTGGGCGATGAGCGACTCGTTGTGCCCGAAGTCCTGCGAGCCGAGCGAGTACGCGTCGGCGGTGTCGATGAACGTCACCCCGGCGTCGAGCGCGGCGTGGATGGTCCGGACGGATCGGTCGGTGTCGGGCCGACCGGCGATCGACATCGGCATCCCGCCGAGTCCGACCGCTCCGACCTGCACCCCGCCGATGCGGCGTTGCTGCATGTGATCTCCTCACGTCTCGGCTGGCTTCCGTGGTCTGCGTACCCGCCCACCCCGGGGTGGAAAACGAACACTTCCGGGTCGGGAGACGAAGTTTTCCGCCCGGCGGCTGGGAAGGTGACGGCAGCCACTTCGGCCTTCGCTTCGGCAGGGGTTACGCTGGGCCACGTGCTGAGCATCGACCGGTCGATCGTCGACGCGATCGTCGCCCACGCGCGTCGTGACCACCCCGACGAGGCGTGCGGCGTGGTCGCCGGCCCCGTGGGCACCGACACCCCCACCCGGCACATCCCGATGGACAACGCGGCCCGCTCGATGACGTTCTACGAGTTCGACTCGATGGAGCACCTGCGGGTCTGGCGCGAGATGGACGACCGGGACGAGGAGCCGGTGGTCATCTACCACTCGCACACCGCCACCGAGGCGTACCCGTCCCGGACGGACATCTCCTTCGCCGGTGAGCCCGACGCGCACTACCTGCTCGTCTCCACCCGGGAACCGGACACCGAGGAGATCCGCTCGTTCCGGATCGTCGACGGCGTGGTCACCGAGGAGGAGGTCCGGATCCTGGACGCCGCGGTGGACCCGCACGCGGTCCAGTCGTACTTGTTCGGGCAGACCCCGGCGACGGTCGACTACGAGTGTTCGGGCCGCTGACCCTCCAGCACCAGCCCGACCCGTTCCCGTCACCGAAGTCAATCCGATCGAGGAGTCAGCCAGTCATGGCCATCGAAGTTCGCATCCCCACCATCCTGCGCAGCTACACCGGCGGCGCGAAGGTCGTCGAGGGGTCCGGTGAGACCCTCGCCGACCTGCTGACCGACCTGGACTCGCGGCACGGCGGAATCAAGGGGCGGCTGGTCACCGAGACCGGCGCGCTGCACCGGTTCGTCAACGTCTACGTCAACGACGAGGACGTCCGCTTCCTCGGCGCGCTCGACGCCAAGCTCGCCGACGGCGACAGCGTCACCATCCTGCCCGCCGTGGCCGGTGGTGCGTTCGGGTTCGCGGCGGCGGCGGCGATCGCCTCGTACGCGGCGTCGGTGGCGGGCACTGACGCCCGTCGGCTCTCCGCCACCCGCTGACGGCCCGCCATGGCCAGGTACGAGAGCCTGCTCGACGCCTGTGGCGGTACGCCCCTGATCGGTCTTCCCCGGCTCCGGCCGACGGTGGCCGACGGGGCACCGCCGGTTCGGCTCTGGGCGAAGCTGGAGGACCGGAACCCGACCGGCAGCATCAAGGACCGGGCGGCCCTGTACATGGTCCGCGCGGCCGAGGCCGCCGGTCGGCTCCGCCCCGGCGACACCATCCTGGAGCCGACCAGCGGCAACACCGGTATCTCGCTGGCCATGGTGGCGAAGCTGCGGGGCTACCGGGTGGTCTGCGTGATGCCGGAGAACGTCTCCGCCGAGCGGGTCCAGCTGCTCCGGATGTACGGCGCGGAGATCATTTTCTCGCCGGCGGCGGGCGGCTCCAACCAGGCGGTGGCGGTGGCCAAGCAGATCGCCGAGGAGCACCCCGACTGGGTGATGCTCTACCAGTACGGCAACGAGGCCAACGCCCGGGCACACTACGAGACCACCGGCCCGGAGCTGCTGCGGGACCTGCCGACGATCACCCATTTCGTGGCCGGTCTGGGCACCACCGGGACACTCATGGGGACGGGACGGTACCTGCGGGAGAAGGTCGAGGGGATCCAGGTCGTCGCGGCGGAGCCCCGCTACGGTGAACTGGTCTACGGCCTGCGCAACATCGACGAGGGTTACGTCCCCGAGTTGTACGACGCGACTGTGTTGTCCCGCCGGTTCTCCGTCGGCACCCGGGACGCGGTGCTGCGTACCCGGCAGTTGGTCGAGGTGGAGGGGATCTTCGCGGGCTTCTCGACCGGGGCGATCCTGCACGCGGCGCTGGCCGTGGCGCACGAGGCGGTCCGGGACGGCCGCGCCGCCGACGTGGCCTTCGTGGTCTGCGACGGCGGCTGGAAGTACCTGTCCACCGGGGCGTACGGCGGCACCCTCGCCGACGCCGAGGAGGCCCTCGAAGGCCAGCTCTGGGCCTGAGCGTTCGGTTGGGGCCCGGTTCGGCGAGTCGCCGGGCCGGGCCCATCGCTGTGTGTGATCGTGGTGGACTGTCAGGGTGACGTGGTCGACGAGCCTCGTCGGGCTGGGTGTCGCCTTGGCGACAACTTCCACAAAGTGATTCTTGCTCCGCAAACGTCGGCGTAGGCTGCGCAGCGTGACGTACGCGTCGATGAAGATCATCGGTGGCCCCGAGGCCGGTGTGGTGACTACGGCGCGTGATCGTGGGACGACCGGATGCGCCTGACGGTACTGGGTTGTGCGGGGAGCTTCCCCGGCCCCGAGTCCCCCTGCTCCGCCTATCTGGTCGAGGCCGAGGGTTTCCGACTCCTGCTCGACTTCGGATCCGGTTCGCTCTCCACCCTCCAGCGGTACGTGGGGCTGCACGCCCTGGACGCCATCGTCCTGACCCACCTGCACGGCGACCACATCCTCGACGCCGCGTCGTACGTGGTGGTCCGCCGGTACGCCCCGGACGGCCCCTACCCGGCCCTGCCGGTGTACGCGCCGCCCGGCGCCCCGGACCGGCTCAACGCCGCGTACGGGCAGGACGAGAGCGCGGTCGACGACGTCTACCAGTTCTACGGCCTGCAACCGGGCACCTTCCCGATCGGCCCGTTCACAGTCACCGTCGACCGGGTCAACCACCCCGTCGAGACGTACGGGGTGCGGTTGGAGCACGAGGGTCGGGTGCTCTGCTACTCCTCCGACACCGCCCCGTGCGACGCCTTGTTGCGGCTGGCCCAGGACGCCGACGTCTTCCTCTGCGAGGCCAGCTACCTCGACGGGGTGGACAACCCGCCGGGTCTGCACCTGACCGGCCGGGAGGCCGGCGAGGCGGCCACCAAGGCGGGGGTGGGTCGACTCCTGCTCACCCACCTGGTGGCGGCCTGGGGGAGCGAGGCGCACACAGTCGAGTCGGCGGTCGGGGCGTACACCGGGCCGCTGGAGGTCGTCCGGGCCGGAGCCTCGTACGACATCTGACCTTCCCGACGGCGGGGCCGCCCCGGTCGGGGCGCGGAGAGGTCGGCGGTGCGGCACCCGGTGTGAACCGGTGACACCCGGGCACGGGTCGATCAACCGACCGCATAGGGTGCAGGGATGGCGCGACCTGACGGGCGGACGCCCGACCGACTCCGACCTGTGACGTTGACCCGGGGCTGGAGCTCCCACCCGGAGGGCTCCGTGCTCGTGGAGTTCGGCGGAACCCGGGTGCTCTGCACCGCCAGCGTCACCGAGGGGGTGCCCCGCTGGCGCAAGGGATCCGGGCTCGGATGGGTGACCGCCGAGTACGCGATGCTGCCCCGGGCCACCACCACCAGGTCGGACCGAGAGAGCGTACGGGGCAAGGTCGGTGGGCGTACCCACGAGATCTCCCGCCTGATCGGACGGAGCCTGCGGGCGGCGATCGACCTCAAGGCCCTCGGCGAGAACTCGATCGTGCTCGACTGCGACGTGCTCCAGGCCGACGGGGGCACCCGGACGGCGGCGATCACCGGCTCCTACGTGGCGCTCCACGACGCGGTGACCTGGCTGGCCGGGCGCAAGGCCCTGACCGGCAAGGTGGAGAAGGTGATGCACCGGTCGGTGGCCGCGGTCAGCGTCGGCGTGGTCGCCGGCGAGGCCCGGTTGGACCTCGACTACGCCGAGGACGTGACAGCCGAGGTTGACATGAACGTGGTCTGCACCGGCACCGGGGAGTTCGTCGAGGTGCAGGGGACCGGCGAGGCCGGGGTGTTCGCCCGCGATCAGCTCGACGCCCTGCTCGACCTGGCCGTCGCCGGGTGCGTGGACCTGGCCGAGGCCCAACGAGAGGCGCTCTCGCTGTGAGCGCGAGGAGTGAGCCTGCGAGCCCCGCAGTCGCGAACGAAGGTGGTCGAGTGAACAAGATCCTGTTGGCGACGCGGAACCGCAAGAAGCTCATCGAGTTGCAGCGGATCCTCGACGGCGCCCTCGGCGCGCACCGGATCGCCCTGCTCGGGCTCGACGACGTCGAGGACTACCCGGAGTTGCCGGAGAGCGGCCTGACCTTCGGCGAGAACGCCCTGATCAAGGCGCGGGAGGGGTGCCGGCGGACGGGCCTGCCGACGATCGCCGACGACTCCGGTCTGGCGGTGGACGCGCTCAGTGGGATGCCGGGGGTGTTCAGCGCCCGGTGGGCGGGGCGGCACGGTGACGACCAGGCCAACCTCCAGCTGGTCCTGGACCAGATCGCCGACCTGCCCGACGAGCAGCGCGGGGCGTCGTTCGTCTGCACCGTCGCCCTGGTGCTGCCCGGCGGCAAGGAGCACCTGGTCGACGGCCGCCAGCCGGGTCGGCTGCTGCGGGGTCCCCGGGGCGAGGGCGGGTTCGGGTACGACCCGATCTTCCTCGGTGACGGACAGGACCGGACCAACGCCGAGCTGACCCCGCAGGAGAAGGACGCGATCAGCCACCGGGGCAAGGCGCTGCGGGAGTTGGCGAAGCTGGTGGCGAAGGTGCTTCCGCCGGTGGCGTGAGCGGGTCGGGACGGGCCCGAGGGCCCGTCCCCGCAACGGCCTCCGCCCCTAACGGGACCGGTTCTGCCCGGCCTCCAGGGTGGTCTCGTACCCGTTGCCGAGACTGCTCGTCGCCGAGTTGCTCTGCGAGGGGTCGTGGTCGCCGGGTGCGCTGATCGCCGCCACGGTCGCCACCATCTGGATCGACTCCAGCATCGCCTCGATCTCGAATCCCGACCCGCCGTCGCGCTTGCGGCGTCGTCGCTCCTCGCGGAGCTGTTCCTCGCGTTCCTCGCGGAGTTCCTCTTCCCGTTCCTCGCGAAGCTCCTGCTCCCGCTCCTCCTCCAGCCGTTCCTCCAACTCCTCCTCTCGTTCGGCGAGGAGTTCCTGCTCCCGCTCCTCGGTCAGCTCCTCCAGTTCGAGGTCCTTGTTGCGGCGGTCGTTGCGTTTGACAGTGGCCAGGGTTTCGTAGAAGTAGCTGAGGGCAGCCTCGATCTGGCCCAGGGACTCCGTGCGGCGTACGGAGTACGAGGCGTTCCAGGGTTCACAGCGGACTGTGTGCACCTGCATCAGCTGTGTGTGGAACAGGTTCTCCCGGGCGGCGTACAGGGCGGCTGTCAGCTCCGGGTCGGCGTCGGGCCAGTTCGCCTCGACGTCGATGTCGTAGATCGCCATCGCCGGGATCTGCCACCCGGAGGCGTCGATCGTCGTGGACTGGCCGTCCCCGAAGACGATCACGAACTCGTAGCCGTCGTCGACGGGGCGCAAGAACGAGTAGTCAACCCGCGCCTTGAGGCGGTCCAGGACCTCCTGGTCGTCGAGGACCGGTAGCTCGGCGTTCGGGTCCTGCGGCGCGGGGTCGGTGGGCTGCACGAGAGACGCTCCTCACGGTCGGCGAGTGACTGAACCCTCATTAACGTCACCGACCCGCCGCTGGTTCACTGATTCGTGAATCAGAGGCAACCTGTTGTTTCCACCGCCGTCCCCGGCCCCACCTGCGGCGGCGTGCGTCCCCCAGCACCGAGCTGGACCGTCGGTGAGCCGGCCGACTCGGGCGGCTGTCGCCGCCAGGTCCGCCCGAGCCGGCCCGACCGAATGTCACTCGAAGCGTGGGTGGGCGATCGTCAGGGCTGTCGTCCGTGCCCCGGACGTCCTGGGCTCAGGTCACGCGGGGGTGAGCTGTCACTCCGTGCCGGTGATCCGGGTCCCGGCGCGGGCCGTGAAAGACCGGGCGAGGTCATCGAGGCCACCGCCGTTGCCGTCGACGGCCCGCCTGGTACGTCCTGGTGGTTGCTGTGCACCGAGGGCGCGTTCGCCCGCTCACGCGCTCGCCGCTCGATGCCGTCACTGTTGCTCTTGTCCAGCTGCTTGAGGAGTTGCTGGTAGCTTCCAGATGCCCGATTGAGCATGCCGCTGGCGCGGACGAGCCGTTCATCTCTCTCCTGCGTGTGGGGGTCGAGGGGGAAGGCCCGCTTGGCGAACGTCTGGAGCACCATTGCCGCGAGCAGCTTTCCTCTCGCCGTTCCGAACTCTTTCCGAAGTGACGGCTCCGCTTCAGGCCACTTCTTCTGCGGATCGATCGCTCGTATGCCGGCAATCGGGAGCTGCCAATCGTCGGTGGTGAAGCGAGCCGACATGCCTCCCTGCTGGAACGTGAGGTAGCGATCGGTGCTGTCAATGATGGAATACACGGTGTAATGATTGCCCAGGCCCAGAAGTTCATAGACCTGCTCGTCGGACAGTACGGGTGATCGCCGGGTGGGTGCTTCCTGAGGCGTTGTCGTTGCTTCCACGGGGGCTTCTCCTCGATGCGTCGGGTGTCCGGCACCCTCCACAACGCGGTGTGGTCGGCGGTGGTTCAACCACGAAGCCCCTTCGTCCATGCCCAGGGGGGGCCGGGGAGCCGGTCCGCAGCCCACCGACATCGTCCCGGCGCAGGGGCGGGAATCCTCGAATCTGGGCAGGTGACGGCCGGAGCCGGCATGTGATCGTGGCGACTTGCGTACGGGCCGGTGTGTTCGCGGCCAGGGGTGCGTCTGGGAGTATCGTGCGGTCGGTCTCGGCCTTGGGAGGCGATGTCGATCAAGTGATGGACCTTGCTGACACCTCGTCCGGCATACCCGTGGCCACTCGACGCTTAATGATCTGAATATGCCAAGACAAATTTCCCAAGCCGCCTACATCGCTGCCCTCGACGCACTTCCTGAAGGCCAGCTACCCGGACAGGGGCAAAAGGTAGGTGTTCCACAGTGGGCGGCTGTTCGCATCGGATCGAGCTGGGTCAGGCGAGGGGGCCGATCTCCTGCTCGATCGAGTGCAGCAGGTCGGGGCCGCACACCACCTGCCGGGCGGCCTCCAGGACCGGGGCGAGGAAGACGTCCGGGCCGGGGTCGCCCAGCACCTCGCCGAGCGCGGCCAGCGCCGCCCGTCCCGCCGGGGACGGGGACAGTGGGGCGCGTAGCTGCAACCCGCGTACGGCGGCCACCAGCTCCACGGCGAGGAGGCTGGTCAGGTTGTCCAGGACGGTGCGGAGTTTCTTGGTCGCCGCCCATCCCATCGACACGTGGTCCTCCTGCATGCCGCTGGTGGGCAGCGAGTCGACGGAGGCCGGGGCGGCCAGCCGTCTGTTCTCGGCGACGATCCCGGCGGCGGTGTACTGGGCGATCATCAGCCCGGAGTTGACCCCGGCGTCGGGGGAGAGGAACGCGGGCAGGTTCCGGTTACGGGCCACGTCGAGCAACCGGTCCACCCGACGTTCCGCTATCGCCCCGACCTCGGCGGCGGCGATGGCCAGGTAGTCGGCGGCGAACCCGAGCGGGGCCCCGTGGAAGTTGCCCGTCGACTCGACCCGCCCGTCGGTGAGGACCACCGGGTTGTCCACCACGGAGAGCAGCTCCCGCCCCGCTGTGGTCCGGACGAAGTCGAGGGTGTCCCGGGCCGCCCCGGCGACCTGCGGGGCACACCGCATCGAGTACGCGTCCTGGACGGCGTGGGCCAGGTCGTCGCGGTGCGAGTCCATCACCCGGGAGCCCTGGAGCAGCCGGTGGATGTTGGCCGCCGAGACGGCCTGCCCCGGGTGCGGGCGGATGCTGTGCAGCTCGGGCAGGAACGGCCGTTCGGAACCGAGCATCGCCTCGATCGCCAGGGCGGCGGTCACGTCGGCCATGGTGAACAGGTGCCCGGCGTCGTGCCCGGCGAGCAGCAGCATGCCGAGCATCCCGTCGGTGCCGTTGATCAGGGCCAGCCCCTCCTTGGCGGCCAGCTCGACCGGGGCCAGTCCGGCGGCGTGCAGGGCGTCGGCCGCGGGCACCTGCTCGCCGGTGGGTCCGAGGACCCAACCCTCGCCGAGCAGGGCCAGCGCGCAGTGGGCCAGCGGGGCCAGGTCGCCGGAGGCGCCGAGCGATCCGTGCTCCGGCACCCACGGGGTGATCGAGTGGTTGAGCAGGTCGACCAGGGCCTCGGCGACCACCGGGCGGACCCCGGACCGTCCCAGCGCCAGGGAGCGTACGCGCAGCAGCATCATCGCCCGGACCACCTCCCGGGGCATCGGTGCGCCGATGCCTGCGGCGTGCGAGCGGACAAGGGCGTGTTGCAACTCGGCCCGGCGCTCCGGGGCGACGAAGGTGTTCGCCAGCGCCCCGAAGCCGGTGGAGACGCCGTAGACGGGACGGCCGGCGGCCTCGATGCCGTCCACGATGGCCCGGCTTGTCGCCATGGCGGCCACGGCGGCGGGGTCGATCGTCACCGGGGCGTCGGCGCGGGCCACGGCGAGGACGTCGTCGGGGGTGACCCCGGTGGGGCGGACGATCACAGTCATCGGGGTACTCCGTCGTGCAGGACCTTGCGGATCAGTGGAACACCAGGCCGGTACGCCAGGTGCAGGTGGGAGGGGGCGTCGAGGATCACCAGGTCGGCCCGGGAGCCGACCCGGAGCCGACCGACGTCGTCCCGGCGCAGGGCCCGTGCCCCGCCGGCAGTCGCCGCCCAGACCGCCTCGGCCGGGGTCATCCCCATCTCGCGTACGGCCAGGGCGATGCAGAACGCCATCGACGAGGTGTACGACGACCCCGGGTTGCAGTCGGTGGCCAGCGCCACTGTCACGCCCGCGTCGATCAGCCGACGGGCGTCCGGGTACGGCGACCGGGTGGAGAACTCCGCCCCCGGCAGGAGGGTGGCGACGGTGGTGGTGCCGGATCCGTCGGGTCCGGCGGTGCCCGCCAGCGCGTCGACGTCGGCGTCGTCGAGGTGGGTGCAGTGGTCGACGCTGGCCGCCCCCGCCTCCACCCCCAACCGCACCCCCGGCCCCGGGCCGAGCTGGTTGGCGTGCACCCGTACGCCCAGGCCGAGGGCCTGACCGCTGGTGAGGACCGCCCGGGCCTGGTCGGCGTCGAAGGCCCCCCGCTCACAGAACACGTCGATCCATCTGGCGTACGGGGCGGCGGCCCGCACCATCGGCCCGCAGACCAGCTCGACGTAGTCGTCGGGGCGGTCGGCGTACTCGGCGGGGACCACGTGTGCACCGAGGAAGGTGGTCTCCGTCGTGGACTCGGCGGCGATCCGCAAAGACCTGGCCTCGTCGGCGACGGTGAGCCCGTACCCACTCTTGATCTCGATCGTGGTGGTGCCCTGTCGCAGCGCCTCGTCCCGCAGTCGCCCGACGGTGGCGCGCAGCTGCGCGTCGGAGGCGGCCCGGGTCGCGCCGACTGTGGTCCGGATCCCACCCCCGGTGTACGCCTGCCCGGCCATCCGCGCCGCGAACTCGGCCGCCCGGTCCCCGGCGAAGACCAGGTGGGCGTGGCTGTCCACGAACCCGGGCAGGACGGCGGCCCCACCGGCGTCGATCCGTCGGTCGGCGGCGGGGGCGTCGGCGGCCGACCCGACCCAGGCCACCCGTCCCCCCTCGACCAGGAGGGCGGCGTCCCGGCGGATCCCCAGCGGGCCGTCGGTCCCGTCGTTGGTGACCAGCTCACCGATGTCGTCGACGAGCAGGGTGCTCATCGGGTGGCCTGCTCGATCGCGGTCCGCAGCTCGGCCGGCACGTCGACGAGCAGATGCCTGCCGTCGGCGACCACCTGTCGCCCGTCGACCACCACCTGCGTGACGTCGGCGGCGGTGGCAGCGAAGAACACCCCCACCGGCGGGACACCGGCGACCCGGGCACCGTCCCGCCGGACCGTCACCAGGTCGGCCCGCGCGCCGACGGCGATCCGACCGGCGTCGCCCCAGCCCAGCGCGGTGTGGCCGGTGACCCCGGCCGCCTCCAGCAGGGCCGCCGGCGTGAAGTGGCCGCGGCGTCGGGTGCGCAGCCGCTCGTCCAGCTCCACCGCACGGGCCTCCTCGAACGGGTCGACGACGGCGTGGCTGTCGCTGCCCAGGCTGAGCGGGATCCCGAGGTCCGCCATCCGGTGGGCCGGGCCGATCCCGTCGGCCAGGTCCCGTTCGGTGGTGGGGCAGAGGCACACCCCGCTGTCGGTGCCGGCCAGCAGGTTCAGGTCGGCGCTCGTCGGATGGGTGGCGTGCACTGCTGTGGTGTGCGGTCCGAGGACCCCGTGGTCGGCGAGCAACCTGGCCGGAGTCCGCCCGTGCACCGCCCGGCAGGCGTCGTTCTCGGCGGGCTGCTCGGAGAGGTGGACGTGCAGCGGAGCGGTGTGCCGGGCCGCCCACTCGGCCACGGTGGCGAGCTGGTCGGCGGGGACCGCCCGGACCGAGTGCACCGCCGCACCGACCCGGACCCGGGGGCCCGCCCCCGCCGCCTGCGACCCGGGAGGCGGTGACGGGGTGAACGCGGAGACCCGCTCGGCCCACCGCTGCGCGTCGCCGTCGCCGAACCGCAGCTGCGGTCCGGTCAGTGGTGCACCGTCGACTGTGGCGCTCAGATAGCAGGTGTCGAGCAGGGTGAGCCGGATCCCGGCCTGGGTGGCGGCCTCGACCAGTGCCGCACCCATCGCGTTCGGGTCGTCGTACCGGGTGCCGCCCGGCCCGTGGTGCAGGTAGTGGAACTCGCCGACGGCGGTGATCCCGGCCAGCGCCATCTCCGCGTACGTCGCCCGGGCCAGGGACAGGTAACTCTCCGGGTCCAGCCGTTCGGCGACCGCGTACATCTGCTCCCGCCACGTCCAGAAGTCCCCCCGCCCGCAGTGGGTACGCCCCCGTAGTGCCCTGTGGAAGGCGTGCGAGTGGGCGTTGGCCAGGCCGGGCAGGGTCACCCCGGGCAGGCGTACCGCGTCGGGGTGCACCTCGACCCCGGCGACGGGTCCCCCGCCCAACAACGGGGTGACCGCTGTGAACCGGCCCTCGTCGGCCTCGATCAGCACATCGGGGGTGGGCTCGTCCCGGCCCGGCAACCAGGCGTACTCGGCCAGCCATCTGGTGACTGTCATCGGCGGCGGCTCCTGTCGGGCGGGGTGGTCCGGGTCATCGGCTGGTCAACTCCGTCAACACCCGGGCCAGGGCGGTGACCCCGGCGGCGCAGTCGTCGTCAGCCGCCGATTCGGCGGGGGAGTGCGAGACGCCCGTCGGGTTGCGGACGAACAGCATCGCCGTCGGCAGCCGCCCGGCCAACACCCCCGCGTCGTGGCCGGCCCCGGTGGGCAGCACCGGGGCGTCGAGCAGCGTGGCGAGCCGGGCACCGAGCCCGTCGTCGAAGGCGACGAGGGGGGTGACCGACTCCTCGGTGCAGGTGACCCGGGTGCCGTCGCGGCGGGCCCGCTCACCGGCCTTGGCCCGGACCGCCTCGACCAGCCCGGCGAGGGTCTCCTGGTCGGCGGCGCGGGCGTCAAGCCACCCGGTCACCGTCGTCGGGATCGCGTTCGTCGCGTTGGGGGTCACCCGCACCCGGCCCACCGTGGCGTGGGCACCCCGGGTCCGGGCCTCCTTGTTCGCCGCGAGGACAGTGAACGCGCAGGTGAGCATCGGGTCACGTCGGTCGGCCATCAGCGTCGTACCGGCGTGGTTGCCCTCGCCGTGGAAGTCCAGCCGCCACCTGCCGTGCGGCCAGATCGCGGTGGCCACCCCGACGGGGGCGTCCCGGTCGACGAGGGCCCGACCCTGCTCGACGTGCAGCTCCACGAAGGACGAGAAGCCTGCCAGCAGGTCGGGGCGGGCACCCGCGGGCCGGTCGCCCAGCGCCTCGGCGAAACTCACCCCGTCGGCGTCGCGCAGCCCGGCCGCCCGCTGCGGGTCCATCGCCCCGGTCAGCAGCCGCGACCCCAGACAGGGTACGCCGAAGCGCGCCCCCTCCTCCTCGGCGAACGCGGCCACCACCAGGGGGCGCAACGGGGTGACCCCGGCGGCGCGCAGCTCGTCCACGGCGAGGAACGCGCTGACGATGCCGAGCGGACCGTCGTACGCCCCGCCGTGCGGCACCGAGTCGAAGTGGCTGCCGGTCAGGACGGCGTCACCGGCGTCGGCCGGACCCCACCTGGCGAAGAGGTTGCCGTTGCCGTCGTCGGTGACCGGCATGTCCCGCCGCTCGGCCTGCCCCCGGAACCAGCCGCGGAGGGCCACCTCGGGTTCGGTGAACGCGTACCGCAGGTAGCCGCCGGTGGTGGCGTCCCGGCCGATCGGCGCGATCTCGTCCCACAGCGCCCGGAACCGGTCCGGAAGGGGTCCGCTCAGTGCAGGATCCGTCGACAAGGGGAGGACCTTCCTTACCTGTCGGTGGGGATGGAAAGGTGGGTGCGGTCGGCCACCTCACGGGCGGCGGGGTAACCGGCGTCGACGTGGCGCAGGACGCCCGTCGCCGGGTCGTTCGTCAACACCCGTTCGATCTTCTGCCCGGCCAGGGCGGTGCCGTCGGCGACGCAGACCTGCCCGGAGTGCAGCGACCGGCCGATGCCCACCCCGCCGCCGTGGTGGATGGAGACCCACGACGCCCCGCTGGCCGTGTTCACCAGCGCGTTGAGCAGCGGCCAGTCGGCGATCGCGTCCGACCCGTCGGCCATCGCCTCGGTCTCCCGGTACGGGCTGGCCACGCTGCCGCAGTCCAGGTGGTCCCGACCGAGCACCACCGGCGCGCGAAGCTCACCCGAGGCGACCATCTCGTTGAAGCGCACCCCCGCCCGGTCCCGTTCCCCGTAGCCCAGCCAGCAGATCCGGGAGGGCAGCCCCTGGAACGAGACCCGCTCACCGGCCAGCCGGATCCACCGGGCCAGGGACTCGTTCTCCCCGAACAACTCCAGGACGGCCCGATCGGTGGCGGCGATGTCGGCCGGGTCGCCGGAGAGTGCCGCCCACCGGAACGGACCCCGACCCTCACAGAACAACGGCCTGATGTACGCCGGGACGAACCCGGGGAAGTCGAAGGCGCGGTCGTATCCGCCGAGCTGCGCCTCCCCCCGGATCGAGTTGCCGTAGTCGAACACCTCGGCCCCGGCGTCGCCGAACCCGACCATCGCCTCCACGTGCCGGGCCATCGAGGCGCGGGCCCGGTCGGTGAACTCGGCGGGGGACGTCGTCGCGTACTCCCGGGCGTCGGCGGGGTCGACCCCCTCCGGCAGGTACGACAGCGGATCGTGGGCGCTGGTCTGGTCGGTCACCACGTCCACGGCGACGCCCCGGCGCAGCAGCTCGGGGAAGACCGTGGCGGCGTTGCCCACCACCCCGACGGAGTACGCCCGCCGGTCCCGTTTCGCAGCGAGCGCCAGGTCGACCGCCTCGTCCAGACTGTCGGCGACCTCGTCGAGGTACCTGTCGCGTACCCGTCGGTGGAGACGACCGGGGTCCACGTCGACGATGAGGCAGGCCCCACCGTTCATGGTGACCGCCAGGGGCTGCGCCCCGCCCATCCCACCGCATCCGGCGGTGAGGGTGAGGGTTCCGGCCAGGGAGCCGCCGAACCGCTTCTCGGCCACCGCCGAGAATGTCTCGTAGGTGCCCTGGAGGATGCCCTGGGTGCCGATGTAGATCCACGATCCGGCTGTCATCTGCCCGTACATGGTCAGGCCGAGCGCCTCCAGACGGCGGAACTCCGGCCAGGTGGCCCAGTCCCCGACCAGGTTGGAGTTGGCCAGCAGGACCCGGGGTGCCCACTCGTGGGTGCGCAGCACCCCCACCGGTCGTCCGGACTGGACCAGCATCGTCTCGTCGTCGCGCAGCTCGGTGAGCGTCCGGACCAGGGCGTGGTAGGACGGCCAGTCCCGGGCGGCCTTCCCGGTGCCGCCGTAGACGACCAGGTCGTCGGGGCGTTCGGCGACCTCCGGGTCGAGGTTGTTCATCAGCATCCGCAGCGCGGCCTCCTGCGGCCAACCCCGGGCGGTACGTTCGGTGCCGCGCGCGGCACGGACGGGCTCGGGCATGTCGGGCTCCTCTCAGCTGACGAAGACCTGGCGGCGGGCGGCGGAGACCTCGAAGGCCTCCAGCCGACGCTGGGTGTCGACGGGTGCGGCGTCGCAGAGCGCCTGCAACAGCACCATGGCCATGGTCATCGGGGCGGTGTGCAGGTCGAAGACGAGACCGGTGCCGACAGCGGCGGGCAGGACCAGGTCGGCGTGTTCGGTGGCGGGGCTGACCGGCGAGTCGGTGATCGCCACGATCCGCAGCCCCGCCTCCCGGGCCTCCCGCAGGACGTCGAGGGTCTCCCGGGGGTAGCGGGGCAACACGAAGGCGAGCAGGGCCCCCGCCCCCGCCCCGGCGGCCTGTTCGACCCGGTCGGTGAGGAGGCTGCCCGCCGTGTCGAGAACCCGGACGTCCGGGTGGACCTTCGCGGCGAAGTAGGCGAAGTACGCCGCCAGCGGGGCGGCGGCACGCAGCCCCAGCACGGGGAGCGGACGACTGGCGGCGAGCAGACTCCCGGCCTCGGCGATGCGGCTGCGGTCGGCGAGCTGCCCGGCGAGCCGACCGAGGTTGTCCATCTCGGTCCGGACCGCCTGTTGCAGCTCGTTGCCGACCTCGGTGGGGCCGTCGGGCGCGCCTGCTGTCAGCTCCCGCAGGCGGCGACGCAACGCCGGGTAGCCGTCGTGGCCGAGGGCGGTGGCGAACCGGGTCACCGACGGCTGGCTGACCCCGGCCAGCTCGGCGACCTCGGCGGCGGACAGGTACGCCACGGTGGGGGAGTGCTGGACGAGGCAGTGCGCGATCCGCCGCTGGGTGGGGGTGAGTCGGACCCCCTCGAAGAGGCCGAGCAGCCGTTCGGTCGATCCGCTGACGGCCCTGTCATTCATGCCGAGACTCTATGCATGAAATATTTCATTCCGCAACGGTCCTCCGGTCCGGGACCCGCCCGGGGGATGTCGTCGCATCGACGGGAGGGCTGGCCGGTGACGGGCCTCTCGGTACCATCCCTCTGCGGGTGAGCAGAGGGGTGGGGACATGCAGCCGGATGCGCCGTACAGGTTCACCGAAGTGATGGGCGGGTGCCGGGTCGGCGAGGTCTGGTGGGCCACCGACGAGCAGGACCGGCTGCTGACCGTGGCGGTGCTCGACCCCGAGGTGGCACAGGATCCGGCCTGGCGGCAGGCGTTCCTCGGGATGGCCGACGCGCTCGCCGCCCCCGGTGGTGGTGGACGGTCCTATCTGGCCGCCGACGTGTCCGGCCGGACCCCGTGGGTGGCGTACACCGCCGACGGCGGCCCCGGTGCCGAGCACCTGTTCGTCGCCCTCGGTCACGAGATCCGCCGCGAGGAGCCCGCCCCGCAGGCGTCCGGGCCGCCGTACCCGGTGTCGCCCTCGGGCGGGCAGGCGTCCGGGCCGCCGTACCAGCCGGTCAGCGGGGTGCCGCACGACCCGTTCAGCGCCCCGACCCGCCGGATCCAGCCGTCCCCGCCGCGCCCCCGGCGTACCGGCCTCTGGGTGGGAGCGGCGGCGTTGGTGCTGCTGGTGCTGGCGGGAACCGGAGCGGCCTTCGTCTGGCTCGACTCGGACACCCCCGGCACCCCCCAGGCCGCCCCCACCACGGCCGTCGAGGCGCTGCCCCCGGCCCCGTCCGCGCCACCGCAGGCCCCGGGCATCGAGCCGCCGGCCGCCGGGCAGTGGCCCCGGGACTGGCCGAAGTTCACCCCCCAGGACCCGGTCCGTACGGTGGTCGACCTGGCCGACCTGGGCTTCGCGCTCAAGGTCCCGCCGGAGTGGACCTGCACCCCCGCCGGGAAGGCCGAGGGGTACGTCAAGTACAGCTGCGGCACCTCCGGTAACCAGGGTGAACTCGGCGGCGAGCTGGTGGTACGGGACTGTGTCCTGCCCTGCGACGAGCAGCGGCAGACCGCCATGCGGCAGGCCGAGGAGGCCTGGGGTCTCCAGTGGATCCGGGGTGGACAGTTCGTTTCGTACGCCGATTCGAGCCGACTCGATCTCGACGGCGAACGGCGGTACGGTCTCGTCGTCGTCGCCTACGTGCGCGGCGGCGACACCGGTCGGGTCGACAGTCAGGTGGTGCTCCGCATGACGGCCCCGATCGACGGTGCCGGCCGACTGCGTCGGGTCGCCAACCACCTCCGTGACGCCCTGATCTTCTGACTCCCGCTCCACCCCCTGCCGCCTGGAGATCGACATGCCCTCCGCCGTCCTGGCGCGTCGGTCAGCGTCACTGGCCGGTCTCGTCGTGGCCGGCTGTCTCGTCGCCCTGCCCGCCGCCGGGGCACCGGCGTACGCCAGTGCCGAACCGGCCACCTCCGTCCCGGTCCCGTCGTACGCCCGCAACGAACCGGCGACCGCCGTCGCGGCACCGGCCACCGTCTACCTGGAGGCGACCTACACCGGACGCCTGCGCGACACCGAGGACGGGACCCTCCTGCGGCCCGACGAGGTGGTCGTCACCCGCCGCTGCACAGGGGTGGTCGTCGACCCCGACGGGTACGCCGTGACGAACACCGTCTGCGTCCGGCCGAGCACCGAGGTCCTCCAGGTCAACGCCCTTTACCGGCTCGGCCGGACCCTCGTGCAGGACGGCCGCCTGCCGGCTGACGAGTTGGACGACTTCGTCGCCGAGCACCGGGACTCGGTCACCTTCACCGGTGACCGTCGGCGCAGCCGCCCCACCGCCACCCTGCTGGCCCAGACCGGCGTGGCGACCTCACCGGCCGACCCCGACACGGCGGTCCGGGCCACAGTCGTCGCGGCCCTGCCCGCCGTGGACGGGAACGCCGCCCTGGTGAAGCTGCTACAGGGCGGCCTCCCGGCCGTCGAGATCGGCCCCGTCGGAGTTCCGCCGACCGGCTCCACCCTGGACATCCTCGGGTACGGCATCACCGACTCGACCGACCTCCCCGCCACGTACGCCGTCCGGAACCGTACGGTCCAGGTCGTCGGGTTGACCGGGACGAACCGTACCGGGGTGGACGGGCAGGTCGGCCCCGACTCCCGGGGCGGCCCGGTGGTGGACGCCGACGGTCGGCTGGTGGCGCTCCTGGACACCGACACCACCGCCCCGGGTGAGCCCGTCCGGGACCTGATCAGCACCGCCAACCTGTACCGGCTGTTGGAGTCCGCCGAGGTGACGAACCGGTTGGGTCCGGTGGACTCCCGGTACCGCGCCGCCCTCGGCGACTACTTCGCCGGTCGGTACTCCACTGCTGTCGAGGGGTTCGAGGAGATCCTCCGCCTGGCTCCCGACCACGAGGGTGCCCTGACGTACCGGGACCGGGCCGCCACCCGGCTCGACCGGGACGGGGACGTCCGGGGCGACGCCGGGGACTGGCTGTTCTACCTGCTCTCCGCCGCCGTCGGCGCGGCCGTGATCGCTGCGGCCGGGCTCCTCCACCGACGACTGCGCCCCCGCCCGACCCACCCCGACCCCGAGCCGCAGCCCACCCCCGAGCCCGAGCCCGAACCCGAGCCCGAGCCCGAACCCAAGGCCGAACCCGAACCCAAGGCCGGACCCGGACCCGAGGCCGAACCCGGGGCCGGGCGGGGGTTCCGGGCCGACATCCAGGGGCTGCGGGCCCTCGCCGTGGTGCTCGTGGTGCTCTGGCACGCCGGGGTCCCGTTCGTCCCGGGTGGATTCGTCGGGGTGGACGTCTTCTTCGTCATCTCCGGCTACCTGATCACCGCCGGGATGGCGGCGGAGATCGCGAAGACGGGACGGTTGTCCCTCGGTCGGTTCTGGGCGCGGCGGGTACGGCGGCTGCTGCCCAGCGCCGGGTTGGTCCTCGTCGCCTCCCTGGTGCTGGCCTACCTCCTCCTGCCCGGGATCCGGTGGCGGGACACCGCCCTCGACGTGGTGAGCAGCGCCCTGTACGTGGTCAACTGGCGGCTGGCCGAACAGTCGATCGACTACCTGGCCGCCGAGCGGGCCCCCAGCATCGTGCAGCACTACTGGTCGCTCGCTGTCGAGGAGCAGTTCTACCTGCTCTGGCCGGTGCTGCTGGTCGGCGTCGCCTGGCTGGCCCGGCGGGGGAGCGCCCCGCCCACCCGCTGGCGGGTCCTGGCCCTCGGCGCGGTGGCCACCGTGCTGGTCACCTCGTTCGTCTGGTCGGTGCTGCTCGTCGCGCAGGACCCCGGCCGGGCCTACTTCGTGACCACCACCCGACTCTGGGAGCTGGCGGTCGGGGCGCTGCTGGCACTGGTCCCGCTGCGGCGGCTCTCCCCCCTGGTGGGATCGGTCGTCGGCTGGGTCGGTGCCGGGGCGATCGTCGCCTCGGCCCTGCTGCTGGACACCACCGACCCGTTCCCCGGGCTGCTGGCCCTGCCCGCCACCCTCGGCACCCTCCTGGTCCTGGTGGCCGGTCCGGACCTGCGGTACGGCCCGGTGGCGGTGCTCCGGGTGGCGGTGATGCAGTTCCTCGGCCGGATCTCGTACACCCTCTACCTGTGGCACTGGCCGCTGCTGGTGGTGCTGACCGTACGGATGGACGAGCCCGACGGCCGGGCGGTGGCTGCGGCGATGGCGCTGGCGGTGTTCCTGGCGTACCTGACCAGCAGGTTCGTGGAGCGTCCCGCCTGGCACTCGACCCGGCTGTCGGCCCGACCCGGTCGGACCGTCGCGGTCGGGGTGGGCTGCACGGTCCTGCCGGTCTGCGTGGGGCTGGTCCTGCACCACGTCACCGTCGGACCGCCCACCGCCACGACTGCGGCCCGCGACGTGCAGGGTGCCGCGGTGCTCGCCGCCGGGCAGACCGGTGAACCCGTCGACCGGTCCGCGTCGGTGGTGCCCGACCCGTCGGTGGCCCGCGACGACGTCGCCTCGGTCTACGCCGACGGGTGCCACGCCAGTCAGACCGGCAGCAGGGTGCTCGGGTGCACCTACGGTCGGGCGAACGCCGCGTTCACTGTGGCAGTCGTCGGGGACTCGCACGCCGCCCAGTGGGTGCCCGCCCTCCAGGAGATCGCGGCGCAACGCGACTGGCGGCTGGTGACCCACACCAAGTCCCAGTGCCCGGTCGTCGACGTCGAGGTGGCGGGTGGGGACGAGGCCCGCCCGAACCGCAGCTGCGGGGAGTGGAACCGGGCGCTGCGGGAGCGGCTCGCCGCCGACCCCCCGGACCTGGTGGTCACCAGCAGCTACAACTACCAGGTCCATCGGGACGGTCGGTTGTTGACAGGTACGGAGAACGAGACCGCCCTGGCCACGGCGCTGCGCCGGACCTGGCGGGGGCTCGCCGAGGTGGCACCGGTGGTGGTGCTGCGTGACACCCCCGCCCCCCGGCGGGACATGGCCGACTGCGTCTCGGCCCACCGGGAGGAGCTGACCCGGTGCGCCGTACCCCGGGTGGAGGCCCTGGCCGGTGTCGGGCCGATCCAGGAGACGGCGGCGGAGGGCCTGGCGGGCGTACACCTGGTGGACCTCAACGACGCGATCTGCCCGGCGACCCGGTGCGCGCCGGTGATCGGCGGGGTGCTCGTCTACCGCGACACCAATCACCTGACGGCGACGTACGCGCGCACCCTCGCCGGTCGCCTCGACGAGCGACTACGGGCGGTAACCGGATGAGCGGGCCCGACGGGTCCGCCCCGACCAGGAAGGACACGGCCATCACCGAGGTGTCTGCCGACGACGAACCACCGCCGGTGCTGCCGGCGCGGACCTCGGTCGCCCTGGTCCACGAGTGGTTCGGTGCGACGGGCGGTTCCGAGAACGTCTTCCTCGCCATCCAGGAGGTGTTTCCCCAGGCCAAGGGGTTCGTCCTGTGGCGCGACCGGGACGCCCGACGGGGGCTCGACCTCACCGAGTCGTGGCTGGCCCGGACGCCGTTGCGGCGGTCCAAGGCGTTGGCGCTGCCCGCCATGCCGTTGGCCTGGCGGACCCTGACCAGGGAACGGTTCGACGTGGTGATCTCCTCCAGTCACGCCTTCGCCCACACCGTCAGGCTGCCGTCCTCGCCGCAGACCCGGTACCTGAGCTACGTCCACTCACCGGCCCGCTACCTGTGGAGCCCGGACTTCGACGGTCGCGGCTCCGGGGGCCTGCTCGCCCTCCCCCGACGGGTGCTGCGCGGCGTCGACGTGCGGCTGAGCCGACACGTGCACAGCTACGCCGCGAACTCGGCCGAGGTCCGGGACCGGATCCGGCGGTTCTGGGGACGCGACGCCCGGATCGTCCACCCCCCGGTCGACGTCGACTACTTCGCCGCCGCCCCGCCCGGACAGCGCCGACAGGACCGGAAGCACCTGCTCGGCGTGGGGCGGTGGATTCCGTACAAGCGGTTCGACCTGATGATCGAGATCGCCGCCGCCGCCCGTCGGCCCCTGGTGATCGCCGGTTCCGGGCCGGAGGAGGAGACGCTGCGTCGGGCGGCGTCCCGAGCGGGCGTACCCGTCCTGTTCGAACGGCGACCGTCGCGCGAGCGCCTCCGCGAGCTGTACTGGGGTGCCCACGCCCTGCTCTTCCCGACCCACGAGGACTTCGGCATCATCCCGGTCGAGGCGATGGCCTGCGGGACCCCGGTGGTGGGGCTGGACCGGGGCGGGGTCCGGGAGACGGTACGCGAAGGCCACACCGGGTTCCTGGTCGACTCCACCGAACCGGGGGCGTACGTGGACGCGTTGCGCCGCGTCGACGGACTGGACCGGGCTCCACTGAGGGCGTACGCGCAGCGTTTCTCCCCCGAGGTGTTCCGGTCGAACGTGGCCGACTGGGTACGCGATGCGACGCGCTGACCTGCGGACGACAGTGCCGCGTCGGGGCGTACCGTCGATCGTCGCGGCGGTCCTGGGGGGTGCCCTGCTCGCCGCCCTCGGGGTCGTGACGGTCCTGCCCCGACCCACTGTGGCCGGTGCCGTCGGTCTCGTCGTGGTCGGGGTGTGCCTGGTGGCGCTCTACCGGACCACCAGGTCGGCGACCTTCGCCCCGGTGTCGGTGACGTTCTGGGCGTTCGTGACGGTCTGGGTCGGCCTCGCGCCGCTGCTCCAGATCCGGGACCGGCGGCTGCCCTGGCCCGACCTCCCCCTCGACCAGTACTGGGTCACAGCGCAGGTGGTCCTCCTGTTCGCGGTGGTGGCGTACTGGGCCGGCAACACCCGCCCGCTGCCCGCCGCCCGGCGGTCGTCCTCCCCACGTACCCGGATCACAGTCGAGAAGGCGGTGGTGGTGACAGGTGCCGCCGCCGCCCTCGCGGTGGTCTGCCTGCCGATGACCGGCGGCCTGGCGGTCCGCTTCGGCAGCCGCGACGACCTGCAACGGGCCATCGCCGAGGCGGGTCTGCGCAGCCAGCAGGACCTGGCCCTGCTCGGACTGCTGAGCACCCTTCCGGCGGCGGTCGGCGCCGTCGCCCTGCTGCTCTGCCTCCTGTGCTGGCGCAACCGCAGCCACGCGGGTCGTCGGGGCGGGGTGGCGCTGGCGCTGACCACCGGGACGGCTGCGCTGCTGAACCTGGTCTACAACAATCCGCTGTCGGCGAACCGGTTCGCCGCCTTCGGTGTCCTCCTCGCCGCCGGTCTCGCCGTCGTCAGGTTCGACCGTCCGGCCCGGCGGGTGGTGTTCTCGGTGGGGATGCTGGTCGGGCTCGCCGTCCTGTACCCGCTGGCGAACCTGTTCCGCAACGAGCGGTCCCGGGCCGACCTCCGCCTCGGCCTGGACGCCTACTACACCTGGGACTTCGACGGCTTCCAGCAGACGGTAAACGCCGTCTTCCACGCCCGGGTCGAGGGCCACACCTGGGGACACCACCTCCTGTCGGCGCTGCTGTTCTGGGTGCCGAGGTCCTGGTGGGAGGAGAAGGCGATCCCCGCCGGGAACGCCGTCGCCGCCAGTCGTGGCTACGAGTTCCAGAACCTCGCCCTGCCGTTCTGGGCGGAGACGTACGTGGAGTTCAGCCTCGTCGGGGTGGTGGTCCTCTTCTTCTGCTACGGCATGCTCGCCCGGCGACTCGACCGGGCGGCGGCCGGGTCCCCGGCCGGACTCGGCACCGCCGTCGCGATCCTCTTCGCCGCCTTCCAGATCGGCCTGCTGCGCGGCCCGCTCGGCGCGCAGATCCCGTTCGTCGGGGCGGCCTTCGCTGTCCTCGTCCTGGCCGTCGCGGGGTGGCACGGCCCCCGGTGGCGGCTCACCCGGCCACCGGAGGAGAACGGTGCCGCAGTGGACCGGGACGGGACCGGCCCGAGGCCGAGGGTGGTGGTCCTGGCCGACTGGTGGTGGCCCCAGGAGGTGGGTGGGGCGGAACGGTCGGCCCGGGCGGCGGCCCGGGAACTGGCCCGGTTCGCCGAGGTGACAGTCGTCGTCCCGGCCGCCGCGTCGAGCACGTACGCCGACGGCCCGCTCACCGTCCACGCCGTCCGTCGACCGTTCGCCCGTCGGGTGCACGACGACACCCGGGTCCGTCGAGGGCTGGAGTTCCTCACCGGCTGGACGCTGCCCTTCGTGGCGTCCGGGTTGACCCGTCGACTGCGGGCGGTGCGCCCCGACGTCGTCGTCGCCGGGAACATCTCCCGGACCGGCCCCTGGCTGCCGCGCTGGGTCGGGCGGCGCGGCCTGCCGTACGTCCGGGTCTTCCACGACCTGAGCGACACCTGCTGGCGGCGCTCCCGGATGCGGGACGGACGGATCTGCGCGACGGTCTGCGGCGACTGCACCGTCAAGGCCCTGGTGCTGCGTCGGGTCACCCCCGACGACGCCGTCGGCGTCTGCGTCTCCGGGTTCGTCCGCGACGACCTGGTCGCCGTCGGGCTGACCACCCCGGAGGCCAGCCTGGTCGGCCACCCCCTGGTCGGTCCGGCCGAACCGGTGGCGGCCCCGCCGCCCCGCCCCACGGACACCGGTCTCGTCGTCGGCTACCTCGGCCGGGTCAGCCCGGTGAAGGGCATCGAGTCGGCCATCCGGACGGCCGCCGCGTACGGCCGGAACACCGGCACCGAGGTCACCGTCCTCGTCGCCGGTGCGGGACCCGCCGACTACGCCCGGACGCTCGCGGAGTCGGCCGACGGTGCGGGTGTCGAGCTGAAGATGCCGGGACACCTCGACGTCGACGCGTTCTGCGCCGCTGTGGACGTGGTGCTGATCCCGTCCCGGTGGCTGGAGCCGTTCGGGCGGGTGGCCGTCGAGGTGGGTCGGTCGGGCCTGCCGATGCTGGTCGCGCCGCTGGGTGGCCTGCCCGAGGCGGCTGCCGCCTCCGGTGGGACGTACGGGTTCGCGGACTTCGACGACCCGGAGGCGGCGGCGGTCGCCCTCGCCGACCTCCTGGCCGGGGGCCGACCCGGTCGGGAGGCCCCGACGTCCCCGCCCCCGGCGGCCACCCTGGACCAGCAGGTCGCCGTCGCCGTCCGGCGTGCGCTCGACAGGAGAACCGCACCGACCGACCCGGGACCCTCCGACCCCCTGCCTGACGCCGCCGCGATCGAGGCGGCGGAACCCTCGACCGAAGCCGACGCGGCGGAGCCGACTGTCAGCGCCGCGATCGACGCGGCGGAGCCCCCGACCGAAGCCGACGCGGCCGAGCCGACTGTCACCGCCGGGGCCCGGCGGACCGGGTCCGGAGGTCGATCGTGACGGTGACGACGTCGGTGGGCGGACGTGGTCCGGCCCGGCTCGCCCTGACCGCCGGGCAGGTCACGTTGATGGCCACCAGCCTGGTGTTCAGCCTCGCCCTGGGGTACGCCGGTGGCCTCGGCGCGGTCGGGGCGCTCGCCCCGGCGATGCTGGTCTTCCAGCTGACCTGCGGGGTCCTGCAACGCTCGCTGGCCGAGGCGACGCTGCTGCGGGCGGCGAGCGCCACCCGGACCGCCGCCCCGGCGGACTGCCGACTGTCGGTCGCGACGGCGGTGGTCGGCGGAGCCGTCGGCACCGTCGTGGCGGTCCTGTCGTCGCTTGCGGTACCCGGCGGATCGGTCGAGCTGGCGGTGGCGTACGCGGTGGGGATCCCGTTCGCGATGGCCCTGGACATCGGGCGGTCCGCCGGGGTGGCGGGCGGGGCCTCCCGGGCCGTCCTGGTCGAGACGGTGGGGTGGCTCGTCGTCCAGTCGGTGCTGCTGGTGGCGTTCGCCGCCGTCGGGGAGCCACTGCTGGTCTGCCTGTCGTGGACCCTCGTCAACGCCGCGTTCGCGCTGCTCGCGGCTGGTGGGGCGCTGCGGCGGCCGGACTTCGGCGGGCTCCTGCGATGGGTACGCGACAAGCGCGGCGCGATGGGGGCGGCCTCGCTCGACGCCCTGCTCGTCGGTCTCACCCCACTGCTCGCCCTCCAGGTCACCGCCCTGGTCGCCGACGCGTACACGCTCGGGGTGATCCGCGTGGTGCAGCAGCTGTTCGGCCCGCTGGCGCTCGTCTCGATCACCCTCCGTCGGGTCCTGGTCTACCAGCGGACCGCCGGGACCCCGACGACCCGGGGGCGGGACCTGCGGGACGGCGCGCTCGCCCTGTCGATGGTGGCGGTCGGCGCGGCAGTCCTCGGGACGGCTGTGGTGTTCGCCCGGGACCTGGTGCCCGCGTTGGCCTTCCTGCCCGTCGGCGGGGTGCTGCTCGCGGCAGGGCTGGAGAAGGCAGCCCTCGGGTTCTCCTACGGGGCCACCCTGAGCCGGTTCGTCGACGGTGACTTCGGCACCCTGCTGCGGGCCCGCTACCTGATGCTCGGGGTGACTGTGGTGGCAGCGCCGCTGCTGACGGTGTGGTTCGGGCCGGTCGGCTACCTGGTCGCCGCCACCGTGGGGCTGGTCGGCTACGCCCTGGTGGTGGTGGCGCTGCCCCGACCGGCGCGGCCGGTACCGGCGCGGGTGGGCACCGGAGGCGAGCTGTCCTGACGACCGACGGTCGTCTATGTTGTCAGGATGAGCGACAGCCTCGGCCTGCTGCTGCGGCGGGCGGGGTTCGGTCCGACGGCGATCGAGCTGACCGCCGCCCGTCGTGGCGGCCCCGACGCCGCCCTGTCGGCGTTGACCGCGCCACCCGGTCCCGACCTCGGCGCGAACACCGCCCCCGTCCCGGACCTCGGCCCTGACGTGTACGCGGGACGCCGCGACCCGACCTTCGAGGAGAAGGTCCGGCTGGAGGACCTGCGGACGGTGCAGACCGGGCAGCTCACCGAGTGGTGGTTGGACCGGATGACCGTCGCCGGTCACCAGGCGGTCGAGAAGTTGGTCTTCTTCTGGCACGGGCACTGGGCGACCTCGGTGCGCAAGGTCCGCAGCCCGCAGCTGATGCTCGCCCAGCACCGGACGCTGCGCAGCGCCCCGGACTTCGTGGCGATGAGTCGGGCCATGGTGGTGGACCCGGCGTTGAACAACTACCTCGACGGTCACCTCAACACCCGGCAGGCCCCGAACGAGAATCTCGCCCGTGAGCTGTGCGAACTGTTCGTCCTCGGGCACGGCAACTACTCCGAACGTGACGTCAGGGAGGCCGGGCGGGCCCTGACCGGCTGGCGGTTCAGCCTGACCAGGGGCGCCTCGGTCTTCGACGCGACGGCCCACGACCCGGGCCGTAAGACGGTCCTCGGTCACACCGCCTCCCTCGACGCGCAGAGCCTGGTGGAGGTGATGGTCGGGCACCCGGCCTGCCCCCGGTTCGTGGCGTCCCGGCTGTGGTTCCGGTACGCCTCGTCGGAGCAGCCGATCCCACAGGGGTTGCGGGAGCGGATGGCGCAGGCGTTCCCCGCGCCGATGGCGATGCTCCGGGTGCTCCTCGCCGACGAGGCGTTCCGGGCCACCGCCGGGTCGATGGTCAAGTCACCGGTCGAGTGGTGTGTCGGGGCGCTGCGGCAGGTCGGGGTGCGGCCCTCGGGCCTGTCGCCGCAGGACCGGGCGGCGCTGCGCAGCGACCTGGACGCCCTCGGGCAGCTGCCGTTGGCCCCGCCCAACGTGGGCGGCTGGCCCGCCGGGGCGGCCTGGCTGACGTCCGCCGCGGCCCGGGTCCGGTTGCGGCTGGCAGCGCGGATCGCCGGGTGGGCGCAGACCGACGGGCTCAACCCGGAGGGGTTGGCGCACCAGCTCTGCGTCGACGGGTGGACCGACCGGACGTACGAGGTGTTGAAGGGCAGCCGGGACCGTCGGCAGTTGATGGTCCTGGGGCTGGTCAGCCCGGAATACCTGGTGACCTGAGGATGGACGCGCTGACCCGCCGGAGGTTCCTGGTCGCCTCCGGGGTGGCCGGGGGTGCCGCCCTCGCCGCCGGAACCGGCGGAGCGGGACTGCTCGACCTGCTGGCGCGCGGTGCGACGGTCCCGACCGACGCCGCCCCGACGAACACCCTCGTGCTGGTGACCCTCTACGGCGGCAACGACGGGCTGAACACCGTGATCCCGTACGCCGACCCCGCCTACCACGCGGCCCGGCCGGAACTGGCCTACGACCCCGAGCGGGTGCTGCACCTCGACGACGCTGTGGGGTTGAACCCGGTCCTGCGGGGGCTGCGCCGGATCTGGGACGACAGCAGACTCGCCGTGGTCCTCGGGGTCGGCTACCCGAATCCCGACCGGAGCCATTTCACGTCGATGGACATCTGGCAGACCGCGTCACCGGTCGAGCCGGTCACCACCGGCTGGGTGGGCCGGTGGCTCGACACCACGAGGGCCGCCCCGGAGGCCGCTGTCAGCTTCGAGCCGGTGTTGCCGCCCGTCCTGGCCGGGGCGACCCGGTCCGGGGCCTGCGTGGGCGTCGGGGGCCTCGACCTGCCGCCGGGGCTCACGGTGGAGGCTGTCGCCGGGCTGGGGCGGATCGAGCCCGGGGAGTCGCAGATGCAGGCGCGGGCCGCCGCCGCCTACCGCGACCTGCTCGACGTCGACAGGTTGGTACGCGGGGCCGAGGAACACCCCGACCCGGTCCCGAGCGTCGACGGGCCGCAGGTCCTCACCACCGGACCGGGCACCCGCAGCGTCCTGGAGAACCAGTTGGCGCTGGTGGCCAGGTGTGTGGAGGCCCGGGTGCCGACCCGGGTCTACTCGGTCAGCCTGGACGGCTTCGACACCCACGCCATGGCGTTGCCCGGGCACGAGGCGCTGCTGACCCGGCTCGACCGGGCACTGTCGTCGTTCGTGGCGCGGATGGCGGGCACCGAGGCGGGGCGTCGGGTGACAGTGGTGGTCTACAGCGAGTTCGGTCGGCGGGTCCGCGCCAACGCCTCCCAGGGCACCGACCACGGTACGGCGGGACCGGTCCTGGTGCTGGGGTCGCAGGTGGCGGGCGGCTGCTACGGCGAGCAGCCGAGCCTGACCGACCTCGACGACGGTGACCTGAAGGCGACCACCGACTTGCGGGACGTCTTCGGCACGGTGCTGGCGCAGGTGCTCGACGCCGACCCCGACCAGCACCTCGGCGGCGGGTACCGGGCGCGACCACTGCCCCTGCTGCGCCCCACCTGAGCGCCAGCCACCGCGTCGTCCCTCGCCGCCCCGGTGGGCCTCGACGTGACGGGGACCGTTCAGCGACCGCCGGCCCGCAGCACCTCGGCGACGGTACGCAGCAGCACCTTGACGTCCAGCCAGAGGGACCAGTTCTCGATGTAGTAGTTGTCGAACCGGGCCCGGTCGGAGATCGGGGTGTCCCCTCGTAAGCCGCTGACCTGCGCGAGCCCGGTCAGCCCGACGGGGACCCGGTGCCGCATCGCGTACGTCGGGTAGGTGGCGGAGAACTTGGCCACGAAGTGCGGCCGTTCCGGGCGGGGGCCGACCACGCTCATCTCCCCGCGCAGGATGTTCCACAGCTGCGGCAACTCGTCAAGGGACGTACGCCGCATGAACCGCCCGACCGGGCCGATCCGGCGGTCGTGCGCGATCGACCAGTTGGTCTGCGACTCGAACTCGTCCACCGGCCGCATGGTGCGGAACTTGACCACCTGGAAGGGGCGGCCGTACCGGCCGATGCGTTCCTGGCGGAAGAAGACGCCACGCCCACCCTCCAGGAAGGTCGCCACCGCGCCGAGCAGGAGCACCGGGCTCAGCAGGGCCGCCGCGACAGTGGCGAGGACCAGGTCGGAGGCGCGTTTGATGGCCCACCGGGGGCCGGTGAAGGTGGTGTCCCCGATCTCCGTGATCGGAATGGCCCCGACGTGGTCGGGGTATCCGGCCTGGGACCGTGAACCCCACAGGCGAGGCACCGCCCAGAGGTTGCACCCCGCGCTGACCGGCCGGAGCAGGACCTCCATCAGGGCCGCCTCCGAACAGTCCGGATCGGCGATGACCATGACGTCGCAGTCGAGCGCCGGGATGAGCCGTTCGAGGTCGTCGAGGGTGCCGATGAGGGGGACCGGCCCCGGGCGCTGCGGCGCGGCGTCGACGAATCCGACGAATCGCAGCCCGTAGCGGGGGTGTCGGCGCAGCAGCCGGGCGAGTTCCTGGCCGACCGGGCCGGCACCGACGACGATGGCGTTGTGCTCCATCCAGCGTCGCCGTCGGGCGACGAGGATCAGTTTGCGGGTCCCGGCCCGGCCGACGACCACCAGCACCCCGCAGAGCGCCACGTCGCGCATGAACCCGCTGACGTACGGGACGGACTCGTGGCGTACGGCCGCGATGATGGCCACCGCCGCCCCGCAGGAGAGCAGCCGTCCGCAGAGGGTCGGCAGCTCGTCCAGGATGCCGAGGTGGCGGCGGGCGCGGTACAGCCCGCCGGTGGCGAAGACCGTCACCACGAGGGCGGCGTAGGCGAGTGTCCCCCGCCAGTACGTCTGGCTGACCAACAGGGGGATGAGCAGGGCGACGACGTCGACCGGGAGGGTCAGCATCCAGGCGCGCAGCGCCCGGGTCCTCGTCGAGGCCCGGGAACCGGCGTACGGCAGGACTGCTGTGGTCTCCAGGCCCGGCCGGTCGGTGGGGTCGGGGTCCGGCACGCCGGACACCGCAGACCCCTCGACCGGCCTCGGCGGACCGGGGATGCTCGGTTCGGTCCGGCGCGACATGGTCATCCCTACTCGGTGGAGGCGGACTACCTACCGGCGGCGAGGATCTCGGGTACGTCGTCGCGTCGGACCGCGTCGAAGAGGCGGGCGGCCTTCTCCTCGTCGGCGAAGACCACGCTCTCGCTGCCCACCCTGCCGGTGCCCGTCACCGGGCAGGTGAAGAACTCCAGGTTGCCGCTGCGCAGGTGCCGCAGCTCCATCGCGAAGTCGAGCAGGGACATCGATCTGTCGACAGCTGCCGCCTCGGCGGTGGCCCGGACGAACGCGTTCAACCGGGTGGGGCTGCTCAGCGTGCCGCCGGAGGCGGCCTTGTCCAGGATCGCCTTGATCACCTGCTGCTGGTGCCGGATGCGGGCGAAGTCGCCGTCGGGGAAGGCGTACCGCTCGCGGGCGTAGTCGAGGGCTGCGGAACCGTCCATC
Source organism: Micromonospora sp. NPDC000207 (assembly GCF_040300925.1). Taxonomy (NCBI): domain Bacteria; kingdom Bacillati; phylum Actinomycetota; class Actinomycetes; order Micromonosporales; family Micromonosporaceae; genus Micromonospora; species Micromonospora sp. NPDC000207. Next base: position 12,424 of record NZ_JBEPEQ010000013.1, on the reverse strand, counting down.
GTCTGTCGGCCCGCCACGAACTCCCGTCGACCGTCGGCGTTGAGCGAGTGGGTGGAGGTGAACCCCTTCTCCACGTCGATCTCGATGCCGCCGAGCGCGTCGACGATGTCCTTGAACCCGGCGAAGTCCACCATCGTCACGTGGTCGATGCGGACACCGGTGAACCTCTCCACCGTCTGCACCATCAGCGGGACACCACCCCACGCGTACGCTGCGTTGATCTTGGCGTCCCGGCCGCCGCGCCCCTGCTTCGACCGGGGGACCGCGGTCCAGGTGTCGCGGGGGATCGAGATCAGCTGTGCGCTCGACCGGTCCCGGGGCAGGTGGGCGAGGATGATCGTGTCGGTCCGTGACCCGGAGCTGTCCTCCGGGTCACGGGAGTCGCTGCCGAGGATCATGACGTTCAACGCGTCGGTCGCCACGACCTGCGGTCGAGACTCCGCCGGGACCTCGTCGAAGGCGTCCACCCTGTCGATCGCCGAGTCGACCGACCTGACGTAGAGCGCGGCGGCCAGGACACCACCGCCGCCGACCAGCGCCAGGACCAGCAGGCCGGTCAGCAGGAGACGACGCCTGCGGCGAGGTCGGGCGGCACCGCCCGGGCCCGCCCCGACCGGTGTGCTCGGCTCGGACTCCGGAACCTGTCGACCCATGGACATGTCGGCATGCTACTGACCGTCGACCGTCCAGGGTGTCCCCCGGTCGTCGACCACGCACCCGTCGATCCGGTCAAGAGCGCACCTGTTGTTTCCCGAGGGATGGTAGAACGCTCCTGTGGACGCAGAGAAGCTCCGGCGGAACATCGCCCGCACCCGGCTCGCGCCGATCGCGGCCTTCCCCAAGCGGCTGGTCCGGGTGGCCCGGCACGACGCCAAGGTGCTCAAGACCTCGGCCCGTTGGCTGGTGACCTCCCGGGAGCATCACAACTACACGTACGAGTTGACCAAGCTGAGTCGGCACCACCTGGCCTGGTTCGTCAGCGTGGTCTGCGACGTACCGGTCAAGCAGGTCCGGGCGTACTTCCACGAGATCGAGGCCGACGACCGGCTGCGTACCCACATCGAGCAGGCGACCGCCGGGGCGGCCCGCCGGGGCCTGGCCGACCGGCAGGTCCGCTACGCCCGCCGCATCGGGTGGTACGCGATGGTCCGCGCCACCGGCCCGGCACACGTGGTGGAGACCGGCGTCGACAAGGGGCTGGGCAGCTGTGTCCTGGCCGCCGCCCTGCTGCGCAACGCGGCCGACGGGCGACCCGGTCGGGTCACCAGCCTGGACATCAACCCGGAGGCCGGCTACCTGGCCCGCACCGAGCCCTGGTCCGAGGTGGTCGACCTGGTGATCGGCGACTCGATCGCCTCGCTCGACGCCCTGGACCGCCCGGTCGACCTCTTCCTGCACGACAGCGACCACAGTCGAGCCCACGAGAAGCGCGAGTTCGACGCGGTCGAGGCGAAGCTCGCCCCCGGGGCGATCCTGCTGACCGACAACGTCACAGCGACGAACGTCCTTGCCGAGCACGCCGAGCGGACCGGCCGCCGGTTCCTCGCCTACCGGGAGACCCCGGCCCGGCACTGGTATCCGGGCGACGGCATCGGCGTCGCCTGGTGACTCCCTCGGCCCGCAGGTGGAGGCCACAGGGGCCGTCCGTCTTAGTTTTCGCTTAGCCGGCTTGTCCCGATGGTGTCGGGTCGGGCAGCATCGGGTTCCGTGACCGACCCTGACCTGCCCAAGGACCTCGACCGCCCGCCCGGCCCCGGTCGGCGCAGAGCCCCCTCGGCGATACCGCCCCGGTGGCTGCTGGCGGTCGGCGTGGCCGGGGTCGCCTCCGTGCTGGGGCTGACCCTCGTGCTGCGTGACGCCGCGCCGGTCTGCGCCGCCCCACCCCCGGTCGCGGCCCCGGTGCTCGCCGCCGGCCCGGCGGCACTGGCGGCCCCTCCGGTGGCCGGTCGGCTCAACCAGGGCAAGGCGACCTTCTACGACCTCGCCGGGGGCATCGGCAACTGCTCGTACCCGACCCCACCGTCGAACAAGCGGTACGTCGCCCTCGGCCCCTCCGAGTACGCCTCGGCCGCCGCCTGCGGGGGATACCTCGACGTGACCGGCCCCAAGGGTTCGGTCCGGGTGCTGGTGGTGGACCAGTGCCCGGAGTGCGCCCCCGGGCACATCGACCTCTCCGCCGAGGCGTTCCGGGAGATCGCCGACCCGGTCCAGGGGATCGTCCCGGTCAGCTACCGGGCGCTGGTCGACCCGGCGCTCCCCGGCCCCCTGACCTTCCGGATCAAGGAGGGTGCCTCGCAGTACTGGTTCTCGGTGCTCGTCGGGTCGCACGGCAACCCGCTCCGGTCGGTGGAGGTCCGGCCGGGCACCTCGGGTGCGTGGCGTACCGCCACCCGGCAGAGCTACAACTACTGGGAGATCGGGTCCGGGGCTGGACCGGGGCCGTACTCGATCCGGGTGACCGACACCAACGGCAACCGGGCGGTCGCCACCGGCATCCGGATGGCCCCCGGCCAGGTCCAGGCCACAGACGTCCGGATGTACGGCGGGGGGTCGGCCACCACCGCCCCCCGGGCGGCCAGTTCGGCGTCACCGTCGGCGACCCCGTCCCGCTCCGCCTCGCCCAGCCCGAGCGTCAGCCCCTCGGCCTCCCCGTCGCCCAGCCCCTCGGCCTCCCCGTCGACCTCGCCGACCGACATGCCCACCGCACCCCCGGCCGACCCACCGGCGGACGGGGCGGCGGGCGGCGGCGGCCAGCCCCACCCCGTCGCCTGCACCCGCTGACCCGACTGGTGGAAGGGGAGCGAGGGGGTTCGCCCCTCACACCGGCTTGCTGACCTCGGTCACCGGGGCAGGGCGAGCCACATGTGGAGTTCGTCGCGGTCGTCGCCGGGGCCGACCCGCAGCGCGCCGGGCAGCCTGCCCACCTCCCGGTAGCCGAGTCGCCGGTAGAAGGCGTCCAGCCCGCCCCCGTCGCGGACGGTCAGGTGCAGCGCCTCCCACCCCAGCTCCCGGCCGAGCCGTTCGGCCTCCCGCATCAGGGCGGCCCCGTACCCGTTGCCCTGGGCGTCCGGGTGGACCATCACCCGCTTCAGGGTGCACCAGTGCGGCTTGAGGTGGAACCGGTTGTCCGCGAAGACCAGGGCGGCGACCGGTCGGCGGTCGGCGTACCCGACCAGGAGCCGGTCGGGACCCTCGGTGATCCCGTCGAACGTCGGGTCGGCCATGGACCGCACCTCGGCCTCGGTGACCGGGGGGACGAACCCGACAGCGCCACCGGCGTTCGTCACCTCCAACCAGAGCGCCACGAGCTGGTCGCGCAGGTCGGGGGTGAGGTCCGGGTCCAGGACGAAGTGCAGTGTCACGCGGACATCCTGGCCGGTGGCGGGACGCCCCCGCCCGTGATCGTGACGCGCCCGACATCGACACCGTCGAGTCGGCGGAGACCGCCGTGGTAGGGCCGGCGGGACTCGAACCCGCACTGGTACGGACCTAAACCGTATGCCTCCTGCCAATTGGGCTACGGCCCCGTCACCACCGCTGTCGAATCGTAGACCACTGCCGAGGCGGCCACCGTCCGCCGGGCACCGGTGTGGGGGACGTCAGTCGAGTCCGAGGTCGCGGCGGAGCTTGGCGACGTGGCCGGTGGCCTTCACGTTGTAGAGGGCCCGCTCGATCTTTCCGTCCGGGTCGATGACGAAGGTGGAACGGATCACACCCGTCACGGTACGGCCGTACATCTGCTTCTCGCCGTACGCCCCGTACGCGCTGAGCACCTGCTTGTCCTGGTCGGAGACGAGGGGGAAGGTGATCGCGTCGTGCTCCCGGAACTTGGCCAGCTTGGCCGGCCTGTCGGGGGAGATGCCCACCACCTCGTACCCGGCGGACCGCAGGGAGTCGAGGGTGTCGCGGAAGTCGCAGGCCTGCTTGGTGCAGCCGGGGGTCATGGCGGCCGGGTAGGCGTACAGGATGACCCGGCGGCCCCGCAGGTCGGCCAGGGCGAGGGTCTCCCCGGTGTCGGTGGGGAGGCTGAACTCGGGCGCGGGGTCACCGGGGGAGAGGCGGTCGGTCATGGCCCGACCCTACCGCCGCCCCGGCCGGTGCCGCCTGCGGCGACGCGCCGCCGTTGTTGCCAGGTATTGGCAACAGTGGGTCAGGTGGTGAATACTCTGCCCGACAGTTGCGTTCATCGATCAGTTGTCGCCCCTCGGAGGCCCGGGTGGACACCCTCGCGATGCACATCTCCAACGGGATCATCGACGGCCCGGTGGCCGCCGCGTTCGCCGCGTTCGCCCTGGTCGTCCTGGTGTTCTGCGTCCTGCGCGGGCGACGTGACCTGGACGACCGGCTGGCCCCGATGGCCGGTCTGGTGGCCGCGTTCATCTTCGCCGTCCAGATGCTCAACTTCCCGATCCTCACCGCCGGGGTCAGCGGGCACCTGATGGGTGGGGCGCTCGCCGCCCTCCTCGTCGGCCCCTGGGTGGGGGCGCTCTGCGTCACCGTGGTGCTCGTCGTGCAGGCGCTCGTCTTCGGCGACGGCGGGGTGGCCATGCTGGGGCTCAACGTCACGAACATCGCCCTGATCGGCACCGCCGCTGCGTACCTGCTGATCGCGCTCCTGCTGCGGGTGCTCCCGCGTACCCCCGCCGGGTTGGCGGTGACCGGCTTCGTCGCCGGGCTGCTCAGCGTGGTCGTGGCGGCGCTCGGCTTCGTCGTCCAGTACTGGCTGGGCGGCACCACCGACCTGGGCGGGAACCTCGCCGGCCTGGCCGCCACGATGACCGGGGTGCACCTGCTGATCGGCGTCGGCGAGGGACTGATCACCGCGACCACTGTCGTCACCGTCGCCAAGGTCAGACCCGATCTGGTGTACGCGCTGCGCCGACTACCGCCGACCCGCCGACCCTCCTCGGCCGCCCCGGTGACCGGAGGTGCCCGGTGAACCGGCGGCTGTGGGGGTTCCTCGGTGCCGGTCTCCTGGTGGCGTTCCTGCTGGCCGGTGTGGTGAGCAGCTTCGCGTCGTCGCACCCCGACGGTCTGGACTCGTCGTTGCGCGAGGGCTGCACCTTCGACGCCGACGACACCCTCGTGGGCGGCAGTTGCCCCGCACAGCAGGAACGGGACCACGAGATCGGCGGCCCGCTTGCCGACTACGGCATCGCCGGGCTGGGCGACGGTCTGCTCTCCACCGGCCTGTCCGGGATCCTCGGGGTGGTCCTCACCTTCGCCGTCGGCGGTGGCGGGTTCTGGCTGCTGCGCCGCCGTCAACCGGCGGGGTCGCCGGACACCGCGGTCGAGGACTGACCGGTGGGGGCCGGGTCCACGCACCTGCTGTACCGGGACGGCACCTCACCTGTGCACCGGCTCCCACCCGAAGTCAAGATCACCGCTATGGTCGCCTTCACCCTCGTCGTGGTCGCCACCCCCCGCGCCCGGTTCTGGGCCTTCGGCGGGTACGCCCTGCTGGTGGCGGTGGTCGCCGTCCTCTCCCGGGTGCCACCGGGGTGGCTGCTCGGCCGGACGTCGATCGAGGTGCCGTTCGTCCTGTTCGCCTTCACGTTGCCGTTCCTCGGCACCGGCGACCGGGTGGACCTGTTCGGTCTGCGGCTGTCCGAGGAGGGGCTGTACGGGGCGTGGAACGTCCTGGCCAAGGCGACCCTGGGGGTGCTCGCCTCGCTGCTGTTGGCCGCTACCACCACCACCCGGGACCTGATCCTCGGTCTGGACCGGCTGCGCTGCCCGCAGGTGGTCACCCAGATCGCCACCTTCATGCTGCGTTACCTGCCGGTGCTGGTCGGGGAGGCGCAGCGGATGCGGGTGGCGCGGATCTCCCGGGGCGACGACCCCCGCTTCCTGTGGCAGGTGCGGGGGCTCGCCGCCGGGGTCGGCACGCTGTTCCTGCGCGCCTTCGAGCGGGGTGAACGGGTGTACCTGGCAATGCGTTCGCGCGGCTACACCGGGCGGATGCCCCCGAGCCGGACGGACTCGGCGGCGGCCACCACCGCACAGTGGCTGGCCGGGGCGGCGGTACCGGCGGCGGCGCTCACCGTCGCCGCCGTCGCCGTCGCCCTGACGTGAGCACCACCGCACCCGCCCTGGACGTCAGGGGGCTCCGGTTCGCGTACCCGGACGGGCACGTGGCCCTGCGCGGGGTGGACCTGACGGTGGCGCACGGTGCGCGGGTGGCGCTGCTCGGCCCCAACGGCGCGGGAAAGACCACGCTGGTGCTGCACCTCAACGGCATCCTCACCGGCGTGGAAGGGACGGTGCGGGTCGGTGGGATGACGGTGGGGTCGGACCGGGCCGTGCTCGCCGAGGTCCGCCGCCGGGTCGGCATCGTCTTCCAGGACCCCGACGACCAGCTCTTCCTGTCGACAGTCGCCGAGGACGTGGCGTTCGGCCCGGCCAACCTCGGGCTGCGGGGTGCGGCGCTGGCGGCCCGGGTGGACGAGGCGTTGGCCGCCGTCGGCATGGCCGGGCACCGCGACCGCGCCCCCCACCACCTGTCGTTCGGGCAGCGTCGCCGGGTCGCGGTGGCCACCGTGTTGGCCATGCACCCGCAGCTCCTGGTCCTCGACGAGCCCTCGTCGAACCTCGACCCGGCGTCCCGGCGGGAGCTGGCGGAGATCCTGCGCGGCCTGCCGGTGACAGTCCTGATGGTCACCCACGACCTGCCGTACGCGCTGGAGCTGTGCGAGCGGTCGGTGATCCTGGACGAGGGCCGGATCGTGGCCGACGGACCCACCCCCCGGTTGCTCGCCGACGGGGAGCTGCTGGCCCGGCACCGCCTGGAGCTGCCGTACGGCTTCAGCCCCCGGCCCTGACCACCGGACGCCCTCCGGAACCCCGGCCCGTCCCGCCGCCGTCGGGCTCCGGCGTCGAGCTTCCCGGCGACGACCCGTTCGTCCCGTCGTCGTCGGGCTCCGGCGTCGAGCCCTCCGATGCCGGATCGTCCGGCGGGCCGTCGGCCGGTCGGTTGGACGGGGCCAGGGCGGCGGCGGCTCGCAGCCGCAGGATTCCGGCGGCGGCGGCACCCGCCCCGGCGACCAGGACCAGCACCGTCATCGCCCGGACGACCTCCCCCGGCCACGGCGACGGCACTATCGAACGGGTGAGGACAGCAGCGCCGCCGATCCCGGCGAACAGGGCCAGGCAGGTCCCGGCCAGCGCCAGCACGAAGTCCGCCCCCGGTCGGCGACGGACGGCGTACCAACCGGCGACCAGCGCTCCGAGCCCGGTCAGCAGCGCCCAGATCTGCCCGCTGAGCAGCCCGACGAGGACCCCGGTCGGGCCGGTCGCCCCGGCGTCGACCTCCCGGCCGACTATCGTCACCCCGGCGGCGAGGCCACCGAGGGCCAGCAGCCCGCCGATCCCCGCCAGGGCTCGCGCCCCGTTGCGGGTACCGGCCGGGACCAGGCCCAGCGCCCCCACGGCGAGCAGGCCGAGCGTGGCTCCCACCCACCACGGGTACGGGTCCGGTGGGGGCACCCAGTCCAGGGTGCCCCGGATCTCACCCTCCTCGGACCCACCGGTGCCGTCGTCGTGGCGGATCGGGACCGCCCAGTCCCGTACCCGGTGCTCCCGGTCCGGTGCGGCCCGAACCTGGGCGGGCGGCCCCTCCTCCCGCCACAGCGCCCGCCGGTCGTGCCACTGGACAGTGGGAGAGGCGTCGATCCTGCGCCAGGTGGGGGCGGCGGCCGGGTCGGCCTCGGCCGGCAGCAGGGTTCCCCCGGCGATGGTCCGGTTCAGGTACGTCGCCGGGGAGCGGACGTTCTCGAAGGCACCCTCCGGACCCACCCGCAGGTACGGCTCCCCGGAGTAGCCGATCACCTCGACGTCCCGGTCGCCGAGGTTCGTCAACTCCAGTCGGGCCCCCGCCTCGATGGGCCGGACGTGCACCCCCGGCAGGTCGGGGAAGACCCCGGTGACCTCGGTCCGGTAGTCGGTCCCGGCGGGGGCGTCCGCCCCGTGTGCGGCAGCCGGGACGGCGGTCCCCACCAGCGTGGCGAGCACCCCGGCCAGGACCAGCACCAGCCTGCCGGAACGCCTCATCGGCCGGCTGCCTCGACGGCGGCGCGCAACCCGTCGGGGCTGCGGTCGGCGAGTTCCTCGCCGTCGACAAGGACGGTCGGGGTGCCGGTGATCCCGCTCCGGCTGGCCTCGTCGGTCAGCCGCTCGGTCCACGGCTTGAAGGCCTCGTCCCGTTGACAGGCGGCGAAGCCGTCCCGGTCCAGCCCCGCCTCGACGGCGAGGTCGGTGAGCTGGTCGTCGCTGAGTCCGGCACCCCCCTCGGCGGGCTGCGCCTCGAAGAGCTTCTTCGCGTACTGCCGGTAACGGCCGTTCTCCGCCGCGCACCCGGCGGCGGCCGACGACCGGGTGGAGTACTGGGTGGTGGAGTAGCGGTTGAGGTACGCCACCGGGTGGTAGACCACCCGGACCGTGCCCTCGGTGATCAGCTGGTCGAGGGTCGGGCCGGTGACCTCCTCGAACTGCTTGCACGCCGGGCAGAGGAAGTCCTCGTAGACGTCAACTGTGACCGGGCCGGACCCGGCGACGATCCCGGTGCCCGCCTCGTTGGCCCCGGTCGGCACCGTGACGTCCCCGGCGCGCTGGCCGGACCAGACGCTCCACCCGATCAGCCCGGCGACGACCAGGAAGGCGACGGCGGCCACCGAGGTCCAGAGGGCCCGCTTGCGTCGCCGCTCCCGGGCCATCTGCTCCCGGACCACCCGTGCCGCGTCCCGGCGGCCCTTACGACTACTCATCGTCGTCCTCCACTGTGGGATCACCGGCCAGCGCCCCGTCGACCGAGACTGGGGTGACCGGCCAACGAAGCAGGAACCCGGCCAGCGCCAGGAACCCCAGGTCCCGGAGGATCTCCGGGAGGTAGCTGGGGGACTGCCCGGCGGCCAGTTCCCCGCCGGTGCCGAAACAACCGCAGTCGATCGCCAGCCCCCGGCTCCACGCCGAGGCGATCCCGGCGACGAAGACCAGCAACAACGCCACGGAGACCCCGGCGCTCAACCGGGTGGCCAGCCCGACCAGCAACAGGACGCCCAGGGCCAGCTCGACGAAGGGCAGCGCCGCACCGACCACCACCGCCAGGTCGTACGGCAGGATCTGGTAGGCGTTCACGGCCCGCCCGGAGGCGGCCAGGTCGCCGACCTTGGTGGCCCCGGCGACCAGCCAGACCGCCGCCAGTCCCAGCCGGGCGGCGAGGCCGAGCCAGGGGCGTAGGACGGTCCACCGTCCGGTCCGCGTCACCGCTGCGGTCATGGTCATAGGTCGTCCTGTCCCTGCGGGAAGTTCCGGTGCCTCAACCGGCGAGAGCGTCGCCGACCGCTTCGACCAGCTCACTGCGGGCCCGCGCCACCCGGGACCGGATGGTGCCCACCGGCACCCCCTCCACCACCGCCGCCTCCGCGTAGGAGAGGCCGAGCAACTGGGTCAGGACGAACGCGCTGCGGCGGTCCGCCGCCAGCCGCCCGACCAGGTCGGCGGCACCGAACTGGCCGGCGGGGTCGGGGTGCAGCTCGTCGGTGTGGGCGTGGGCGGCGAGCCTGTCGTCGAGCCGCCGCCGCCGGACCACGGTCCGCAAATGGTCCGCGCAGGTCCGCCGGGCGATCCCGAGCAGCCAGGTCCGCGCGCTGGACCGGCCCTGGAAGTCGGGCAGCGCCCGCAACACCCGCAGGTAGGTCTCCTGGGTGAGGTCGTCGGCGCTGTCCGGGTCGACCAGGGCGGCGGTGAACCGCCAGACCTCGGCCTGGGTGGCGCGGACGAAGGCGGACACCGCTGCCGGGTCGCCGTCGCGGGCGGCCAGCGCCCACCGGGTGGCCGCCTCCCGGTCGGTGTCGGCCACGGCTCCGGCGGGCCAGACGGCGGGGCGGGCGGCACCGGTGTCAGCGGGTTCGCGCGGTACGGGGATCACGACTGACCAGCGTACGCGTCCGAGACGGCGGGAACAGGGACGTTCGTCCTCACATAACCTGGGCCACGTCGGGAACTTTTCCGCCACACGGGCCGACCACCCCTCCGTGAGACGTCAGACGGGTGCGCCCGAGCAGGTGGCGGCGATTCGCGGGAGGCTGGGACTCGCCAGCACCCGGTCTCGTCGGCGAGCATTGCCGACATGACTGCCGTCCCCCGCCGCCGCCCCCCGGTCAGCGCGCCCCGTCGACGGATCGTCCGTTGGGCCGCCGCCACCGGCCTGCTGGTCGCCGTCCTCGCGCTGCTGATCACGCCGGCCACCCCCGCCAGCGCCCACGCGGTGCTACAGAGCACCAGCCCCGCCGCCTCGGCAGTGGTCCCGAACGCACCGGCCGAGGTGGTGCTCACCTTCAGCGAACCGGTACGCAAGATCACCGACCGGATCCGGGTGATCGCCCCCGACGGCTCCCGAGCCGACCGGGGCGAGCCCCGCTTCGACGGCGGTGTGGTCACCATCGAGGTGGCCGGGGACGCCGGACAGGGCACCTACCTGGTGAGCTACCGGGTGATCTCCGCCGACAGCCACCCGATCTCCGGTGCGTTCACCTACTCGGTCGGCGCCCCGTCGACCCCGCCCACCGACAGCGGGTCGGACAGTCGGGCCGACCCGACCGTCGAGGTCGCTGTCAAGGTGGCCAAGTTCGTCGGCTACGTCGGTCTGCTGCTGGTGGTCGGGGCGGTGCTGGTGCTCGCCGCGCTCTGGCCGACCCGGCTGGACCGGCGGGGGCCGATCCGGCTGGCCTGGACCGGGATGGGCCTGGTGGCCTTCGCCACCGTGGCAGCGATCTGGCTCCAGGTGCCGTACACCGCCGGGGGTGGGTTGTTCGAGGTGACGGGTGAGGGGCTGGGCAGCGTGGTGGGCAGCGGCTTCGGCACCGCCCACCTGGTCCGGCTGGGTCTGCTCGCCGCCGCCGCGTTCCTGCTCCGCCCGGTCCTCGCCGGTGTGGTCGGCCGAACCGACCTGATCATCCTGACCGTTCTCGGCGGCGCGGCGCTGTTCACCTGGCCGCTCGCCGGACACGCGGTGGCCTCGCCCGCCCCGGCCGTCTCGGTCCTCGTCGACGCTGTGCACCTGGGCAGCATGGCGATCTGGCTGGGCGGACTGGTGATGCTCGCCGCGTTCCTGCTGCCCCGGGCACAGGAGCGGGAACTGGACGCGATCCTGCCCATCTGGTCGCGGTGGGCGGCGCTGTCGGTGGCGGCCCTGCTGCTCGCCGGTACGGTGCAGGCCCTGGTCGAGGTGGCCACCCTCGACGGGCTGCTGAACACCACGTACGGGCAGCTGGTGCTCGCCAAGATCGCCCTGTTCGCCCTGGTGATCGGGGTGGCGGCGGTCTCCCGTCACCTCGTACGCCAGCGGACGGCGGCGCAGCGTCCGACCCGGGTACGCCGACTTGTCATCGCCGAGTTGGCGGTCACCGTGGTGGTCCTCGGCGTCTCGGCCACCCTGGTGCAGACCCCGCCGGCCCGCAGCGCGGTGGTCGAGGGGGTGGGTGGTGCCGGAGGCACCCAGAACTTCTTCAACACCACGTTGACCAGCCCGATCTACTCGTTGCAGGTCGAACTCTCCCCGGTCCAGCGGGGCAACAACACCCTGCACCTGTACGCGTACACCCCGGACAACCGGCCGCAGCCGGTCGAGCAGTGGCGGGTGACGGCGGCGCTGCCGTCGGCCGGGATCGAGCCGATCGAGTTCCCGCTGCTCCCGTTGACCGACAACCACGCGACCAGCGAGGTCAACCTCCCCGCCGCCGGAGACTGGGAGTTCCGGTTCACAGTCCGCGTCTCCGACATCGACCAGGCCACGGTGACCGCCACCGTGCCGATCAGATAGGGCCACAGGCCCGTCCCGAAGGAAGGTTCCACCGATGATCCGTCCCCGGCGTACCGCCACCTCCGTCGCGCTCACGCTCGGTGCCGCCGCCGCCCTCGTCCTGGGCGTCGGGGCACCCGCCGCCGCGCACGTCACGGTCAGTCCGGGCGAGGCCGAGCAGGGCGCCTACAGCCGGGTGGCGTTCCGGGTGCCGAACGAGAGCGACACCGCCTCCACGGTGAAGCTGGAGGTGACCCTGCCGGAGGACGCGCCGGTCGGGTCGGTGTCGACGTTGCCGGTCCCGGGGTGGACGGTGACGGTGGAGCGGCGACCGGTCAGCCCGCCGATCGAGGTGCACGGTGCCGAACTCACCGAGGCGGTGTCCAAGCTGACCTGGACGGCGGCCGAGGGCAGTGGGGTCAAGCCGGGCGAGTTCCAGGAGTTCCCGGTCTCGATGGGTCCGCTGCCGGAGGTCGACACGATGGTGTTCCGGGCGTTGCAGACCTACTCCGACGGCAACGTCCAGCGCTGGATCGAGCCGCCGGTGGCCGGTGGGGAGGAGCCGCAGGATCCCGCCCCCGTGCTCACCCTGACCGCAGCCGGTGCCGACAGGGCGACGGAGCCGGC
>NZ_JBEPEQ010000012.1:0-68920 GCF_040300925.1 Micromonospora sp. NPDC000207 | reverse complement strand
GGTTTCGACCCGGGCGGTCTGCTCGGCGGCTGGGCGGTGGAGCGGGCCGCCGCCCGGCTGCGGGCCGCCGGGATCGACGACTACGCCGTGCTCACCGGGGCGGACCTGGTGGTACGCGGCACCGCCGAACACGGCGGACCGTGGCGGGTGGCAGTGCACCACCCCACCGACCCCCGGCGACCTCCCCTGGTGCTGGAGCTGACCTCGGGCGCGGTGGGGACCTCGGGGGTGACCGGACGGCAGGGACACGTGGTGGACCCGCACACCGGTGAACCGGCCGACCAGCTCGTCGCGGCCACGGTCGTCGGCCCCGACCTGGCCGTCGCGGACGCGTACGCCACAGCGCTCTACGCCGCCGGCCCCGCCGGCCTGGCCTGGTTCCGTGGGGATTCGCCCTACCGGGCGCTGTTCGCCCACCGTAGAGGCTGACCGGTCCGGGCAGGACCGGCGACGGCCTCCGGCCCTCGCGGGCCGCACCCCGATCGGCCCGCACGGTCTCGGCAACGACCGTGCGGGCCGGCCAGCGACGAGTGCGCGTGGTTCGCGCAGCCGAGGGGTACGGGCCGGTCGACCGGGACGCCGAGCCACGCCACCCGAAGGCGGGTCGACGTCACGAGTGCAGCCGGTGGCCGCAGGCCAACGCTAGCCAATCGACGCAACTCTACGCAAGCATCTCCACACCGGACCGTCGAGACAGGATGTCGTCGGATGCGACGCGGGGTCGTTGCGCTGTGGTGACCGACGGATGGCACGCTGTCCGCCGTGAGTTTCGATCTGAGCGTGTGGGCACTGTGGGACGGGGCGACCCCCGCCGACGTGCGGACGGCGGTACAACGGTGCCGGCAGGGACAGCATGTGGACCGTTACCCCGATCCACGGGTGGTGGCGTTCTACCGGGCGGTCACCGCCATCTACCCCGACCGCCCCGCCGGGCCGGGTACGCCGTGGGAGGTGGCCCCGCTGCACGCCGCCAGCGACCACGTGGAGATGAACCTGGTCCCGACCTGCGCGGACCAGGTGCTACTCGACATCGAGCGGCTCGCCGGGGAGCACCGGTTGATGCTCTTCGACGTCCAGGACGGTTCGGTCTACCCGCCGCCCAGCCACGTAGGCCGCTGAACCGGATGGCCGGGTGGACAGGGGAACCCTCTCCACCACGGGCCTCCCGCGGGGGTCCGTCCCCGAACGACAGTGGGGGCCCGGTCGCGTCGCGACCGGGCCCCCACTGTCGATGATCACTCGTCGCGCAGGTCCGCCGCGCTCGCCGAGGTCGCGCCGATCGAGTCGGCCGCCGAGGTCAGCAGGTCGGCGCCGAGCGCCTGGTCGACGGTGAGGGTCATCAGCGTCTCACCACCGGCCTCCCGACGGGCCACCTGCATGGCGGCGATGTTGACGCCGGCCTCGCCGAGCAGGGAGCCGACGGTGCCGACCACGCCCGGCCGGTCGGCGTAGCGCAGGAAGAGCAGGATGCCCTCCGCACCGATCTCCACGTCGAAGCCGTCCACCTCGGTCAGCTTGAGCACGTCCCGGGTGCCGGTGTGCGCCACGGTGCCGGAGACGCTCACCGTACGACCGTCGGGCAGCGCGCCCCGGACGGTGACCAGGTTGGGGTGCTCCAGGGTCTCGACCTGCGTGGTCAGGGTCACCTCGACGCCCCGCTCGGCGGCCAGGTGCGGCGCGTTGACGTAGGTCACCTGCTCCTCGACCACCGAGCTGAACAGCCCCTTGGTGGCCGCGAGCTTGAGCACCGAGACGTCGTGGTCGACGATCTCACCGCGTACCTCGACGGTGACGCTCGCGGCGACCACACCGGCGACGGCGGTGAAGGCCCGACCGAGCTTCTCGGCCAGCGGCAGCAGCGGCCGGACGTCCTCGGCGACGACCCCACCGGCCTGGACGTTCACCGCGTCCGGCACGAACTCGCCCTGGAGCGCGAGCTTGACGCTCCTGGCCACCGCGAGACCGGCCTTGTCCTGCGCCTCGGCGGTGGAGGCGCCCAGGTGCGGGGTGGCGACCACGTTGTCGAAGGCGAACAGCGGCGAGGAGGTGCAGGGCTCCTTGGAGTAGACGTCGACGCCGGCACCGGCGACCCGGCCCTCGGCGATCGCGTCGGCCAGGGCCTGCTCGTCGACGAGGCCGCCCCGGGCGGCGTTGACGATCCGCACCCCGGGCTTGACGACGGCGAGTTCCTTCTCACCGATCAGCCCGACGGTCTCCGGGGTCTTGGGCAGGTGGATCGAGATGAAGTCGCTCTCCCGCAGCAGCTCCTCCAGGCCCACCAGGCGCACCCCGAGCTGAGCCGCGCGGGCCGGCTGGATGTAGGGGTCGTACGCGATCAGCCGGGTGCCGAAGGCGGCGATCCGCTGCGCGAAGAGCACACCGATACGACCGAGACCGACGACACCAACGGTCTTGCCCTGGATCTCCACGCCGGTGTACTTGGACCGCTTCCACTCCCCCGCCTTCAGCGCGGCGCTGGCGCTGGCGGTGTTGCGGGCCACGGCGAGCAGCAGCGCGACGGCCTGCTCCGCGGCGGAGACGATGTTCGAGGTGGGGGCGTTGACGACCATCACGCCCCGGGCGGTGGCCGCCGGCACCTCGACGTTGTCCAGACCGACGCCCGCCCGGGCGACCACCTTCAGCCTCGGGGCGGCGGCGATCGCCTCGGCGTCGATCTGGGTGGCGCTGCGGACGATCACAGCGTCCGCCTCGGCGAGCGCGGAGAGCAGCGCAGGACGGTCGGTGCCGTCGACGTGACGGACGTCGAAGTCGTGCGCGAGCACCTCGATGGCGGCGGGAGCGAGTTCTTCGGCGATCAGTACGACAGGAGTCATCGGTCCTCGTAGATGTCGGATGCGTGGTGTGATGTGCTACGCCGACGCTGCGATGCGTCCTGCGCCGACCGACCCATTGGCCGTGGTGCCGCTTGCGCACCTAGGCCCGATCGTAGGGCTCAAGCTGCGCGGCTCGCCCCGACGACCGGCGTGAGTGCCCTCACAGGCCCCTGCCGACCCCGGTGTCACCTGCGCCGATCGCGGTCTGCTCAGCACCTGTCGGATGCGGTTGCGTGACGCAGATCCCCTGCCTCTGCACACCCTCGGTGAGACGCGGACGGTCCGCCGACGCCCCGGGAAGGGGTGTCGGCGGACCGTTGCGGTGACGACTGTGATCAGGCCGTCTCGGTGATCGGCCGGTCCACCCAGCTCATCATGTTGCGCAGCTTCTGGCCGGTCTCCTCGATCGGGTGGACCGCGCCCTCGGCCCGCCACTTGGCGAAGTTGGGCCGGCCCGCCTCGTCCTCGGCGACCCACTCGCGGGCGAACTCGCCCGACTGGACCTCGGAGAGGATCTTGCGCATCTCCTCCTTGACCCGGGAGTCGATGACGCGCGGCCCACGGGACAGGTCACCGTACTCGGCGGTGTCGGAGACGCTGTAGCGCATCCGGGCGATACCGCCCTCGTACATCAGGTCGACGATCAGCTTCAGCTCGTGCAGGCACTCGAAGTAGGCGATCTCCGGGGCGTACCCGGCCTCGGTCAGCACCTCGAAGCCGGTCTGCACCAGCGCCGCCGCACCGCCGCAGAGGACCGCCTGCTCCCCGAAGAGGTCGGTCTCGGTCTCCTCGGTGAAGGTGGTCTTGATCGCACCGGCCCGGGTGCCGCCGATCCCCTTGGCGTAGGAGAGCGCGAGCTGGAACGCGGTGCCGCTGGCGTCCTGCTCGACGGCGACCAGACAGGGCACGCCCTTGCCGTCGACGTACTGCCGACGGACCAGGTGACCCGGGCCCTTCGGGGCCACCATCGCGACGTCCACGTCGGCCGGGGGCTTGATCAGGTCGTACCGGATGTTGAACCCGTGACCGAAGAAGATGGCCTTGCCCGGCGCCAGGTTCGGGGCGATCGCCTCGGTGTACAGGGACCGCTGGGCGGTGTCCGGAGCCAGGATCATGATCACGTCGGCCTCGGCCGCCGCCTCCGCCGGGGTCAGCACCCGCAGACCCTGCTCCTCGGCCTTGGGCCGGCTCTTCGACCCGGCCGGCAGACCGATGACCACGTCGACCCCGGAGTCGCGCAGCGACAGCGCGTGGGCGTGGCCCTGGCTGCCGTACCCGATCACGGCGACCTTCTTGGCCTGGATCAGGCCGAGGTCGGCGTCGTCGTCGTAGAACACCTCAACGCTCATGGAACTTCCCTTTCGTACGGCGGCCCGGTCGGCCCGTCGTGGACTGTGTGGCTCAGTCGGCAGTGGAGCCGGACCGATGTCTTGGTGACGGCCCACAGGTCGGGCCGTCCGGTGGCCCGAACCAGCGGGTTCGGGCCGGGTGTGCGGTCAGGCGGCCCGCAGGGTCGGGCCGGCGGTGATCGACCGCGACCCCCGCCCGATGGCGACCAGGCCCGACTGGACCATCTCCTTGATACCGAAGGGCTCCAGGTCGCGCAGGAGCGCGTCGAGCTTGTCCGGGGTGCCGGTCGCCTCGACTGTGAGAGTGTCGGGTGCCACGTCGACCACCCGGGCCCGGAACAGGTTCACCGTCTCCAACACCTGCGCCCGGGCCGCTCGGTCCGCCCGCACCTTGACCAGGAGCAACTCCCGGGCGACGGAGACCTGGGCGTCCAGCTCGACGATCTTGAGTACGTTGACGAGCTTGTTGAGCTGCTTGGTGACCTGCTCCAGCGGCGAACGCTCGGCGTTGACGACGATGGTGATCCGGGAGACGTGCGGGTTCTCCGTCTCTCCGACGGCGAGGCTGCTGATGTTGAACCCCCGCCGGGAGAACAGCCCGGAGACCCGGGCCAGGACACCCGGCTTGTTCTCCACGAGCACCGACAGTGTGTGCAAGGTCATCGCAGTGCCTCTCTCGTCACGCCCTCATGGCCCTCGCTGCGCTCGGTGCAACCGGTCATGACCGCGCCACCTCCGTCAGGCCCTCATGGCCCTCGCTGCGCTCGGTGCAATCGGTCATGACTAGACGTCGTCCTCGTCGAAGGCGGGGCGGACGCCCCGAGCGAACATGATCTCGTCGTTGCTGGTACCGGCGGGGACCATCGGCCACACCATGGCGTCCTTGCCGACCACGAAGTCCACCACGACGGGGGCGTCGTTGATCGCCATCGCGGCCTCGATGGTGGCGTCCACGTCCTCGGCGTTCTCGCAGCGCAGCCCGACGCAGCCCAGCGCCTCGGCGAGCTTCACGAAGTCGGGGATCCGGTGCTTGTGGGTGCCCAGCTCGGTGTTGGAGTAGCGCTCCCCGTAGAACAGGGTCTGCCACTGCCTGACCATCCCGAGATTACCGTTGTTGATCAGGGCGATCTTGATCGGGATGCCCTCCAGGGCACAGGTGGCCAGCTCCTGGTTGGTCATCTGGAAGCAGCCGTCGCCGTCCACCCCCCAGACCACCGTGTCCGGCTTGCCGACCTTGGCGCCCATCGCCGCCGGGACCGCGTAGCCCATCGTGCCGGCACCGCCGGAGTTCAACCAGGTGTACGGCTTCTCGTAGGAGATGAACTGCGAGGCCCACATCTGGTGCTGGCCGACACCCGCCACGAAGATCGTGTCCGGGCCGGCGATCTCGCCCAGCCGCTTGATGACGTACTGCGGGGAGAGGGTCCCGTCGGCCGGCTCCTCGTACCCCAGCGCGTAGCGCTTGCGCAGGTCGTCGAGCTGCGCCCACCAGTCGGCGTGGTCGACCACCCGGTCGGCGGCCCGCTCGACGGTGACGGCCGCGATCAGCTCGTCGATCACGTGTCGGGCGTCACCCACGATCGGCACGTCGGCGTGGCGGTTCTTGCCGATCTCCGCCGGGTCGATGTCGGCGTGCACCACAGTGGCGTCCGGGGCGAACGAGTCGAGCTTCCCGGTGACCCGGTCGTCGAACCGGGCCCCCAGGGCGACGATCAGGTCGGCCTTCTGGAGCCCGTAGACCGCGGCCACCGTGCCGTGCATGCCGGGCATCCCCAGGTGCTGCGGATGCGAGTCGGGGAACGCACCCAGCGCCATCAGGGTGGTGACCACCGGGATCCCGGTCAGCTCGGCGAGCTTGCGCAGCCCCTCGGTGGCACCGGCCTTGAGGACACCGCCGCCGACGTACAGGACGGGGCGGCGGGCGTTGCTCATCAGCCGGGCCGCCTCCCGGATCTGCTTGCCGTGCGGGTGCAGGGTCGGGCGGTACCCGGGCAGGTCGAGCGTGGGCGGCCAGGTGAAACTGGTCTGCGCCTGGAGGACGTCCTTGGGGATGTCGACCAGGACCGGGCCGGGACGGCCGGAGGCGGCCAGGTGGAACGCCTCGGCGAGGACCTGCGGGATCTCCTCGGGGGTCTGCACCAGGAAGTTGTGCTTGGTGATCGGCAGGGTGATCCCCTGGATGTCCGCCTCCTGGAAGGCGTCCGTGCCGATCGCCGGCCGCGCCACCTGACCGGTGATCGCGACGATCGGCACCGAGTCCATGTACGCGTCGGCGATCGGGGTGACCAGGTTCGTCGCACCCGGGCCGGAGGTGGCGATGCACACACCGACCCGTCCGGTGGCCTGGGCGTAGCCGGTGGCGGCGTGACCGGCACCCTGCTCGTGCCGAACCAGGATGTGCCGCACCGTGGAGTCGTAGAGCGGGTCGTACGCCGGCAGGATGGCCCCACCCGGGATACCGAAGACGACGTCGACGCCGAGCGCCTCCAGGGACCGCACCAGCGAACCGGCACCGGAGAGTACGGCCGGCTCGGGGGTCGCGACGGCGGCCTGGACAGCGGCGCCACGGGTGGTGGAGGTGTGGTCGACGTCGCTCGCCGGCTCGGTGGCCGCACGGGCCCGGCGGGCGGAGTTCGCGAGGGTCTCGGGCGTGGGTCTCGTCATGACGGTTCTGGCCTTCGGCTGGAGTGGAGGCACTGGTCTTGGTAGTGCAGCACGGGCGGGGCCCGTTTCGATTGACGTTTCGACGGCAACAAAAAAGCCCTCGTGCAGATGCACGGGGCCAGCGCACTCTCAGGTAGGGAGAGTGCGCTCAGATAAGTACTCGCAGCGACCGGTTAGACGACATGGGGCTAAGCCTGACGCATCTCACGCGATGAGTCAACTGATCCCACATGTTGG
Organism: Micromonospora sp. NPDC000207; assembly: GCF_040300925.1. Classification (NCBI taxonomy): domain Bacteria; kingdom Bacillati; phylum Actinomycetota; class Actinomycetes; order Micromonosporales; family Micromonosporaceae; genus Micromonospora; species Micromonospora sp. NPDC000207. The sequence goes on along the minus strand of NZ_JBEPEQ010000012.1, from coordinate 61,836 downwards.
TTAACGGATCTCGGCGTGCCGCCCTCCGACGCGCCGCCCACGGGACGTATGGGCTGTTCAGGGTCGGTATCACCGGACCGCTGCGGGAGCGGACCGGCCGACGACGGCCGGGCCCCCGGGCTCGTCGCCGCGTCCAACATCGCCTCCAGGTGCTCGGCCGGGACGCCCCAGCCGAACAGAGCGCCCTGACCGAACCGGCACCCGGCGGCGACCACGGCGGCCAACTCCGTGCGATTCGTCACCCCCTCGGCGATCACCTCCAGCCCGAGCTGGTGACCGAGGCGCATCACGATGTCCACCATCGGGGCGAAGGCCGGCCCGTCCCGGTCCACCGGACGTACCGGCTCGTGCTCCGCCACCAGACTGTGGTCGATCTTGAGGATGTCGATCGGGAGCCGACGCAGCTGGCCCAGGGAGGAGTACCCCGCGCCGAAGTCGTCGAGGGCGATCCGTACGCCGGTCCGGCGCAGGGCGGTCAGTCGTCGGATCAGCTCGTCCAGGTCGGTGGCGACAGCGTGTTCGGTGACCTCCAGGACCAGCCGCTGCGGCGGTACCCGGTGGGCGCGCAGCGCCTCGGCGACCTGCCTGACGTACTCCGGGGCGTGCAGTTCCCGGGGCGAGACGTTCACCGACACCCAGACGTCGTGACCGTCGGCCAGCCAGCGGGACAGCTGCCCACACGCCTGGTCCAGCACCCAGGCCCCCAGGCTGGCGATCATCCCGGACTCCTCGGCCAACGGAATGAACTCGTCCGGCCCGACCCTGCCCAGCTCCGGATGGCGCCACCGCAGCAGCGCCTCGGCGCCGACCGGGCGTACCGACGGCAGCGAGGCCACCGGCTGGAACGCCAGACTCAGCTCGCCCCGCCCGATCGCCCCCCGCAGTTCGTGCTCGACAGTGGTCCGCCGACGCAGCAACTGGTCGTAGGCGACGTCGTAGCGTTCGATCCGGTTCTTGCCGCGCTGCTTGGCGTAGCGCAGGGCCAGGTCGGCGTGGCGCAGCAGCAACTGCATGTCGGTCGGGGCGGTCGCCTCGGGACCCTGGTCACCCTGGCCGGCCACGCCGATGCTGACCGACAGGAAGACCAGCCCGCCCGGCTGCTCGTACGGCTCACCGAGCACGTCCAGCAGCCGCTGGGCGATCGGGGTGGCCACCTCCGGCCCGCCGTGGATCAACACCGCGAACTCGTCCCCGCCGAGCCGGGCCGTCACGTCCTCGGGGCGCACGTTGGCCCGCAGTCGTCGACCCACCTCGGCCAAGACCGCATCCCCCACGTCGTGCCCGCGCATGTCGTTGACGATCTTGAACCCGTCCAGGTCCAGGCTGATCAACACGTGCGGGGTCCCGGCCCGGGCACACGAGGACAACTCCCCCAGCAACCCCCGCCGGTTGGCCAGCCCGGTGAGCGCGTCGGTGTGCGCCAACTCCCGGAAGTGCTGCTCCCGCTCGGCCAGCAGCCCGGCGTACCCGCGCAGGTCGTGCAGGGTGAGGTACTGCCGGGCCACCAGCGCGAACCCCTCCACGCTGCCGGCCACGATGCCGAGGGCGTCGAACCGCCCGTCCTGGAGAAGGTGGTACATCGCCGAGGTCGCCATGGCGACCATCGGGACCACCGCGTACCCGCTGTCCCGACCGATCCGGTCGACGTCCACCTGACCGGGCACCTCCGGGCGGGTCGCCACCACTGCCACCACCAGCAGCCCCACGGCGAGCAGGACGCCCCCCAGCAGCACCGGCAGGCCACCGCCCTGGGCCACCCCGGCGCAGATGCCGAGCCCGCCGACGGTGACACCGGTGACCCCGGCCGCGAAGACCGCCAACCGGGACCGTGGCGTCGCCCGGAGGACCACGATCAGGCCCAGCCCCACGGTCAGTGCCGTGCTCACGGTGGCCAGGAGGATCGCCGGACCGGCGGCCGGGGTGGCCGCCCCCAGCAGCCGGGTCGGCTCGGAGAAGAGCACCCACCCGACGAACCAGACGGCGGTGGCGACGATCAGACCGTCCAACGCCAGCCGACCGGCGGCGGCGTCGAAGGTCCTGGTCCCGGGCAGTCGGAGCAGCCACAGACAGAAGATCAGGCCGCTCGACACGGTGCCGGCGGCCACCAGCCACACCAGGACGCCCCGCCCGCCCGGGACCGGCCCGGAGTGGTCGAGATCACCGACCCCGACGGTCGACCCCACCACCAGGCCGGCCGTCGCGGTCACCGCTGCCAGCACCAGCAGGAGCTGACCGACACGGCAGCGACCGGACCGGGGCCGGACGGCGACGATCAGCAGGACGGTGGCGGTGGCGGCGACGAGCCCGCTCAACGCCGCGACGGCGACGCCAGAGGGGAAAGGCACGCGCACAACTCTGCCCGATGCGTCCCTGCGGCGGGGTACCGGGTGTGCATCTGTTGGGACACAGCGCACACACCCGGGTTGTACGCCGTCGACGGTGACAGACTGGAGTCATGCCTGAGCTGCGGTCGAGGACCTCCACGCACGGTCGGACGATGGCGGGCGCCCGGGCCCTCTGGCGGGCCACCGGGATGACCGACGACGACTTCGGTAAGCCGATCGTCGCCATCGCCAACAGTTTCACCCAGTTCGTCCCCGGCCATGTCCACCTCAAGGACATGGGCGGTCTGGTCGCCGACGCGGTGGCCGAGGCCGGCGGGGTGGGGCGGGAGTTCAACACCATCGCGGTGGACGACGGCATCGCCATGGGGCACGCCGGGATGCTCTACTCCCTGCCCAGCCGGGAGCTGATCGCCGACGCGGTCGAGTACATGGTCAACGCGCACTGCGCGGACGCCCTGGTCTGCATCTCGAACTGCGACAAGATCACCCCGGGGATGCTGCTGGCCGCCCTGCGGCTGAACATCCCCACGGTCTTCGTCTCCGGCGGCCCGATGGAGGCCGGCAAGACGGTGGCGATCGAGGGGATCGTGCACTCCAAGATCGACCTGATCGACGCCATGATCGCCTCCTCCAACGAGGCCGTCACCGAGGACCAGCTCGGCGAGATCGAGCGCTCCGCCTGCCCCACCTGCGGCTCCTGCTCCGGCATGTTCACCGCCAACTCGATGAACTGCCTCACCGAGGCGATCGGGCTGGCCCTCCCGGGCAACGGGTCGACACTGGCCACCCACGCCGCCCGCAAGTCGCTGTTCGTCGAGGCCGGCCGGACCGTCGTGGAGATCGCCAAGCGGTGGTACGACGCCGACGACGCCACAGTGCTGCCCCGTACGATCGCCGACCGGTCGGCCTTCGACAACGCCGTCGCCCTCGACGTGGCGATGGGCGGGTCGACGAACACGATCCTGCACCTGCTCGCCGCCGCCCGCGAGGCGGAACTGGACTTCGACGTCGCCGACATCGACGCCGTCTCCCGCCGGGTCCCCTGCCTGGCCAAGGTCGCCCCCAACTCGCCGAACTACCACATGGAGGACGTCCACCGGGCCGGCGGCATCCCCGCCATCCTGGGCGAGCTGAACCGGGCCGGGCTGCTCCACCGGGACGTCCACTCGGTGCACTCCCCCACCCTCCAGGGCTGGCTGGACGACTGGGACGTGCGCGGCGGCAAGGCCACCGAGCAGGCGAAGGAGCTGTTCCACGCCGCCCCCGGCGGGGTCCGCACCACCGAGCCCTTCTCCACCACCAACCGCTGGTCGTCGCTGGACACCGACGCCGCCGACGGCTGCATCCGCTCCGCCGAGCACGCGTACACCGCCGACGGTGGGCTGGCCATCCTGCACGGCAACCTCGCCCCCGAAGGGTGCGTCGTCAAGACCGCCGGGGTGCCCGAGGAGTGCCTCACCTTCCAGGGTCCGGCCAAGGTGTACGAGTCGCAGGACGACGCGGTCACCGCCATCCTCGCCAAGGAGATCGTCGCCGGGGACGTCGTGGTCATCAGGTACGAGGGCCCCAAGGGCGGCCCCGGCATGCAGGAGATGCTCTACCCCACCTCGTTCCTCAAGGGCCGAGGACTGGGCCGCTCCTGCGCCCTGCTCACCGACGGCCGGTTCTCCGGCGGCACCTCCGGGCTCTCCATCGGGCACGCCTCCCCCGAGGCCGCCTCCGGTGGACTGATCGCCCTGGTCGAGCCGGGCGACGAGATCGTCATCGACATCCCGAACCGGTCCATCGAGCTGAACGTCCCGGCCGACGTGCTGGAGGCCCGCCGGATCGCCCAGGAGAAGCGCGACAAGCCGTACACCCCCCTCGACCGGGTCCGCCCGGTCACCGCAGCCCTGCGGGCGTACGCCTCGATGGCCACCTCCGCCAGCGACGGCGCCTACCGCCGCGTCCCCGAGTGAGCTGAAAGGAGGGGCCCCTTCTTAACGCCTACGGTTAAGAAGGGGCCCCTCCTTTCAGCCATCACCCTCCGGCCGCCGACGCGATACATGCCCTCCGCACGACCACCCATCCACCTCAGTGCGCCTACCGCGACGACGAGGACGCCCGGGCGGGCCGGGTGGTGGGCACCTTCGGGGCCAACGCCTCCGGCAAGTCCAACTGCCTGCACGCCCTCGCCTTCATGCGCCGCCTCGTGATCTTTTCCGACCGTGAGGTCGAGCCGGGCCTCGGGGTGCCTCGCGAGCCGTACCGAATGACCCCCGACTCTCTCGACGCTTCCTCTCACTATGTCGTCGACATCGACTTGGAGGGTGTGCGGCACACCTACGGTTTCACCCTCGACAACGACGGCGTACTGAACGAGTGGCTCTGTCACTATCCGCTCAGGCGAAAGCGTCGGGTTTTCGAACGCACCGGCGATTCCTACGCGTGGGGCGAGGAGTCCAGCCAACGAACCATGCTGGAACGGATCGCCGAGGTCACCGCCCCGACGGCGCTCTTCCTCAGCACCGTCTCCCGCTTCGACAACCGCCAAGCCGGGCCTGACGAAGCAGGACCGGAGCCCCTACGGGACACGTACCGGTGGTTTCAGAAGATGTCCAGTCGTCATCAACCACACTCCGTCAATCGAGTCCCCCTGAACGGATCCGGCTGGCCGGAGAGCGGGGGCGAGCAGAAACACCCTGATCGAACTGCTGCGGGCAGCCGATGTCGGGATCGTCGACGTTGTCGAGGTAACGACCACGGTGACCGAAGAAGCGGCGTTTCGGTTCGGGACGAGCAATCCCAGCAGGGACGGAAAGGGGGGAATGTCGAGAAACGCACGTAACAGGGAGAACGCCCGAAGGAAGCGGTTGAAGTTCGCCCATCAGGGGCCAGTAGGTGATGTGCTGTTCGAGCTGGCGGAGGAGTCGACAGGTACCCAACAGCTTCTTGGGCTTGCCATCTTCACGAGTCACGACGCTGCTCTCCTCGGCAGCATCGACACCGAGGAGATCCTGCACCGGGACGAGATCTGGCTGATCCTGCACCACGAGAACTGCACCCGGTATCTGGAGAACGCCAAGAGGGCACGCGACCACCTCCGCAGGCTTGTCGAGGGCTGGGACAAGACCAAGCTCGCCTTCGCCGGCTTTCGGGACGGGGTCGACACCGCCACCGCGTACGCCCGAGCGCTCGGTGAACCACCTGACGCCAACCCCTCGACGGCCATCTGGCGACTGGTCGAGGAGCTGCGCGACCCCCGGTGACCGCCGACAAGGCCAGCCTGGCTTCGGCGTCGGAGCCGGGACATGCCTGGATGCGGTCCCATGGACGGGGCAGCTCCACAGGAGGCAGTTCGGATGTCACCCGCCCCGCCACGGCTACCGCGTCCCGCAGGCGCGGGACGCTCACGGCCGCAGAGCGGACCTCGACCGCCGCCCGTTCACCACCACTGGGGTAGTCAGGCGGGGTCGAAGCGGACTCCGTCGGCGACGACGTACCCGGTGGTGCCGCCGGTGCGGATCAGCACGCTGCCTGCCGTACCGGCGGTGAAGGGGTAGGTGCCCAGGGCGACCCACTGACTGCCGGAGGAGCGCTGGTCGACGGCACGGGTGGTGACCCCGTCGGCGTGGGCGATGTCGACGGGGACGTTCGCCGCCCGGTTGGCGTTGGCGGTCCAGCGCAGGTAGACCGTCCAGGTGCCGGAGCTGGGCAGGGTGGGGGTGAACCGCATCCAGGTCTGCCCCTTGCCGGTGTTGTCGTCGTGCTCGTAGTTCGCCCCGAGGTAGCCCCCGATGGCGGTGCTGGCCAGCCAGGTGCCGCCCCGGGTGACCCCGAGTCCGGCGTTGTCCACTGTGACAGCCCCCTCGCCGCCGGGGGGCCAGGTCAGGATCTGCCCGTCCTGACGCAGCCGGGTCTGGAGGGCCGCCGGGTCCACCTGCTGGACCGACTGCCCGGACTCGATGGCCAGGACGGCGGCCGTGGCGGCGGACTGGGCGAGGATCATGAAGACCGGTTCCATTCGGATGCTGCCGTAGGCGATGTGGCTGGCCGAGAGGCAGACCGGCACCAGCAGGTTGGCGCACTGGGCCTCGGTGGGGACGATCGACCGGTACGCCACCGGGTAGGGGCCGGGGACTCCGACCTGGACGTCCCCCTCGTTGCGGACCACCCCGTTCACCACGACCCGTTGGCAGTTGTGCGAGTCCATCGTGTAGCTGGCCAGCCCCACCGGATCGGACACCTGCCCGGAGCCCCGACAGTCCCGCTCGGTCATCACGTACCCGGAGATCATGCGGCGGGCCTCCCGGACGTACAACTGGGGGGACCAGCCACCGGTGGCGGTGAACTCGTCGGGGGCCAGGCCCCAGGCGGCGGTCGCGGTCCGGATGCTCGCCGGTAGCCGGGGGTCGGTGGCCAGGAACCACATCAACCCCTGCTGGTACCGCAGGTGTTCGGCGACGATGCTCTCCCGCTGGGCCCATCCGGCGGTGGGATACCCGTGGTTGGCCGCGATGAAGTCGGTGGAGAAGGCCCCGTGGTTGTTGGAGTCGGTCTTGCCGCCCCCGACGTTGTGGGTGGTGAAGAAGGGTCCGGCGAAACCGGCCTGGACGTAGCGGTGCAGCAGCTCGTAGTCGGCCGGGTCGTACCCCGCCGGTGGGGTGAAGGGAATCCGGTCGGCCGCCCTGGTCAGGCACATCCGGAAGTTGTACGCCTGGATCAGGTCGTCCCCGGTGCCGTTGGGGGCGACCGGGGTACCGGAGATCCCGGGCAGCAGGCCGCTGACCGCGCTGCCGGGGGTGCGGTACGGGTCGACGGGCAGCGTGAACTGGTGCCCGGTACGGAGTTGGGTGCCGTTGACTGTCTCCCCGTACACCGAGTTGGCCTCCCGGCCGACGGTGTGGCTCACCCCGGCCAGCGCCATCAGGTCCCCCTCGTAGGAGGCGTCGAGGAACATCGGGCCGGTGAAGTGCTGCCCGTTCGCCCCGGTCAGCCCGGTGATCCGGTTACCGGACCGGTCCACACCGGCGAGCCGGACCCCCAGGTACACCGGGATGGCGTACTCGGTGAGGAGGTCGTCGAAGACCTCGGCGGCGACGTGCGGTTCGAAGCTGAGCCGCAGCGGGGTGGCGGGGGTGACCGGTCCCGGAACGTACTTGACCTGCACCCGGCGGTAGAACTCTGCGGCCAGACCCCCGATTGAGGCGCTGGTCCCGCTGTCGGTGGCCCCCAACCCGCCGGTGGTGAGCCCTCCCACGTGCTGCCCGGGATCGATGATCACCGCGGTCCGGCCCATCCGGCGCATCTGTACGGCGGCGACGATCCCGGCGGAGGTGGCCCCGTAGACGACCAGGTCGGCGCTGACAGTGGTGGCGGCCAGGGCGGGAAGACTCCACCCGGAGGTGCCCGTGACCAGGAGGGTCACGCCACCGAGGCGCAGCAGGTGACGACGGGTGAGGGCAGGCGACATCGGGGGTGCCTCCCGGGCGACAGGGGTGCGGCCCGGGAGGGGCTCCGAGCCCACCATCGACCCTTGTGGATAACCACGGATGTGTCAAGACCGCCTGTCCACGCCGACCGCGCCCGCCGTGGCGGCCCCCGGGGCTCTTCGACCTATCGTGTCCCGGTGCAGACCAACGGGGGACGACAGATGATCACCGTACCGGCGGGGACTGTGACGTTGTCGGATCGGCGTACGCAGACGAGCTGGTCGGTCGAGGTCGCGGCGTTCGCCCTCGCCGCAGTGTCCACCACCCAGGCCCAGTACGCGGCGGTGACCGGCACCCACCCGAGTGGGGCGCAGGGTGAGCACCTGCCTGTGGAGAGTGTGTCGTGGCCGGACGCCGTCCACTACTGCAACCTGCTCTCCGAGATCGAGGGGCTGACGCCGGCGTACCGGATCGAGGGCGGGACCGACGACGGCGACGACGACGGCTCGGGAGTGGCGTGGGATCCGGCGGCCGACGGGTACCGGCTGCCGACGGAGGCCGAATGGGAGCACGCCTGCCGGGCCGGCACCACCGGACCCCGGTACGGGCCTCTCGACGAGATCGCCTGGTACCGGGGGAACTCCGGCGAGCGCAGCCACGAGGTGGGTGGCCTCCGCCCCAACTCGTGGGGCCTGTTCGACCTGCTCGGCAACGTCTGGGAGTGGTGCTGGGACGTCTACGACGCCGAGGTGTACGGCACGTACCGGGTGCTGCGTGGCGGCGGTTGGTTCGACGAGCACTGGAGCTGCCGCGCCTCGGTGCGACGGCGCAGTCATCCGACGCTCCGGATCGACGACCTCGGCTTCCGGGTGGCCCGGTCGGTCCCCCTTCCTCACGTCAGTTGACGGTGTCGAGGGTGGGGCGGGTGGTGAGGGCGGCGCCGTCCAGGGGGACCGGAGCGTGCACGGTGAACGTCGCCGTCTCACCGGGCAGGAGGGTCACCAGGGCGTCGTCGACCTCGGCGTCCGGGTGGAGACGGTCCGGGTAGAGGGTCAGGTCACGCAGGACGGTCCGGGCGGTGACCCGGACCCGTACGCCGCCGTCGACGCGTTCGACGGTGCTGTCGAAGTCCGCCGTCGGCCAGGTCACGTCCCGGTCCTCGGCGAAGAACCACAGTGCCCGGTCGACGCCCTCCCCCGCCTCGGCGACGAGGAGTTCCGCGGTGGCCCTGTCGGGTCGGGTCAGCTCCGCCGGGAGCGGCACCGTCACCACCGAGTACGCCGGCACGTCCACCTCGGTCGTCGTCTTCGCCCGGATCTCGCCGTCCAGGGTGACCCGGGTGACCGTCGAGGTGCCCCGCCACGGCCGCCCGGTGTCGTTGACTGCTACCACTGCCGGCGCACCGTCACGGGGCTGGACCGTCAACAGCCGGTCGGCGTACGCGCGGCGCAGCGCGTACCACAGGGGTTTGCGGCGGCCGTCCCCGTCGATCGCCGACCAGGAGGTCACAGGCCAGCAGTCGTTGAGCTGCCAGACGATGGTGCCCATGCAGACGCCCCGGTGTGAGCGGAAGTGCTCCACCCCCAGTTGGATGGCGCGGGCCTGGTTGAGCTGGGTGAGGTAGTGCCACCTGTCGAAGTCGGTCGGGGCGGGCAGGTGGGCGTCGAGCCCCCGCTGGAGTTTCCGGTCCCCGTCGGCCGCCTTCTGGTGGTGGGCCATTCCGGGTGAGTCGGGGGCGAGCGGCTGGTCGGTGAGGGCGCGGCGCAGTGTCGCGTACGCCGGGGGTGCCTGGTAGCCGAACTCGGCGAGGAACCGGGGGACGTACTCCCGGTATCTGGTGTAGTCGTGGGTGTTCCAGACGTCCCAGATGTGCATGGTGCCGTGGGCCGGGTCGTTGGGGTGCAGGTCCTCCCGCCCCGACCAGGGGCTCCCCGGCCAGTAGGGGCGGGTCGGGTCCAGTTCGGCGACGATCCGGGGCAGCAGGTCCAGGTAGTACCCCCGGCCCCAGGTCCGTCCGGCGAGCTGTTCCTGCCAGCCCCAGTCGTGCCAGCCCCAGATGTTCTCGTTGTTGCCGGTCCAGAGCACCAGTGACGGATGCGTCGACAGCCGGGTCACCTGCTCGGCCGCCTCGGCGGCGACCTCGGTGGCGAAGGGTTCCTCCTCCGGGTAGGCCGCGCAGGCGAACAGGAAGTCCTGCTGCACCAGGAGTCCGAGGGAGTCGGCGAGGTCGTAGAAGTCCTCCGATTCGTACCTGCCCCCGCCCCAGACCCGCAGGAGGTTGATGTTCGCCCCGATCGCCTGGTCGAACCGGTGGGCGAGCCGGTCCGGGGTGACCCGGCCGGCGAACGCGTCGTCGGGGATCCAGTTCACCCCCCTGACGAAGATCGGGAGGTCGTTGACGACGAGGGTGAACGGGGTCCCGTGGGCGTCGGGGGTGGTGTCCAGGGTGACGGTCCGGAACCCGACCTGCCGGGACCACTCGTCGAGGACCGTCCCGGCCGGGTCGTGGAGGGTGACCGTCAGCGGGTACCGGTGCGGCTCGCCGTACCCCCTGGGCCACCACCGTCTGACGTCGGGGACGGTCACGGCCACTACCGCGGTGTCCTGGCCGGCGGGGACGGTGACGTCGGCGGTGACGTCGGCGATCGTCGCCCGGACGGTCAGCGGGACGTCGGCGACGCGTTCCACTGCGACGTGCAGCTCCACCCGCCCGACGTCGGCACCGGCACCGCCGCCCCGGGCACCACCGGCACCGGCACCGGCACCGGCACCGGTGACCGTCACCACGGGCCGGACCGTCGCCAGCCGGGCGGTGGACCAGCGGTGCAGCCCGATGGGCTGCCAGATGCCGGCGGTGACCACTGTCGGTCCCCAGTCCCAGCCGAAGTTGCAGGCCGTCTTCCGGATGAAGTTGAACGGCTCCGGGTACGCGTTCGGCAGGTCACCGAGGCGGTCCCGGTGCCCCTCGGCGTACCGGTAGGCGGAGTCGAGGCGTACCGCGACGGTGTTCTCGCCCGGTCGCAGCACCGAGCCGACGTCGAACCGGTAGCTCCGGTGCTGGTTCTCGGCCCGGCCGACCTCGACGTCGTTGACGGTGACGGTGGCCACCGTGTCGAGCCCGGCGCAGACCAGGTCGACCCGGTCGTCGTCGCCGGGCCGCCAGTCGACCATGGTGGTGTACGTCCAGTCGGTGTGCCCGATCCAACCAAGCCGGACCTCGTTGTCGTCGAGGTACGGGTCGTCGATCAGCCCGGCGGCGAGCAGGTCGGTGTGCACGCACCCGGGGACGCCGGCCGGGACGGTCCGGTCGACGATCTCGGCGGGGACCGGTTCGGTGCCGGGTACGGCCCGCACCGTCCACCCGTCGTGCAGGTTCTGCTGGATCATGACTTGACGGCACCTTCCATGATTCCGCGCACGATCTGCCGGCCCCCGACCACAGCCGACACCGAAACGCTCCATACATTGATGAACACTGACTGAACCGGATAAGTCAGGCCACCGTACGGGCACCTCCGTGGAGTGTCAACGCCACAGATCATCGTCGATCGATCGGGCCCACCGACGGCACCGCCCCATGGGTGATCATCAAAAGGTCCGGGTGAAGTAGCGTGAGTGGTCGAACACCGAAGCACGGGAGGAGGCCCCTGGGTGAAGCGGCCGACGATCGCCGACGTCGCCCGGCGGGCCGGGGTGTCCAAGGGTGCCGTCTCGTACGCCCTCAACGGCCAGCCCGGCGTCTCCGAGGCGACCCGTCGACGGATCCTGGACATCGCCGCCGAGATCGGGTTCAGCCCCAGCAGCGCCGCACGGGCCCTCTCCGGGGCCACCGCCAACGCCGTCGGCCTGGCCCTGTGCCGACCGGCCCGGACCCTCGGCATCGAACCGTTCTTCATGGAGCTGATCAGCGGGGTGGAGGCCGAACTCTCCGCCCGGTCGTACGCGCTGACCCTTCAGGTGGTGGCCGACCCGGACGCCGAGATCGCCGTGTACCGACGGTGGTGGGCCGAGCGGCGGGTCGACGGGGTCCTCGTCTGTGACCTGCGCATCGACGACCGCCGGGTGCCCGCCCTGCGGGACCTGCAACTCCCGGCGGTGGTGATCGGCGGACCCGCCCGGACCGGGGGCCTGGCCCACGTCTGGTCCGACGACGCGGCAGCCCTCGTCGAGGCGGTGGAGTACCTGGTCGCCCTCGGGCACCGACGGATCGCCCGGGTCGCCGGGCTGGCGTCGCTGCTGCACACCCGGGTCCGCACCGAGGCCTTCGACGAGGTGTGTCGCCAGTCGGGCCTGACCGCCCCGGTGACCGTCTGGGCCGACTACACAGGCGAGGAGGGGGCGCGGGCGACCCGTCGGCTGTTGAGCGCCGCCGACCGCCCCAGCGCGGTGATCTACGACAACGACGTGATGGCGATCGCCGGGCTCTCGGTGGCCCAGGAGATGGGGTTGTCGGTCCCGGCCGACCTGTCCATCGTGGCCTGGGACGACTCGCCGCTGTGTCGACTGGTCCACCCGCCGTTGACGGCGCTCGGGCGGGACATCCCGGCGTACGGGGCGCACGCCGCCCGGGCACTGCTGGCGGTGATCGCCGGCGGACCGGCGACCGGGGCCCAGGACGAGACGGCCCACCTGACCCCCCGGGGCAGCACCGCCCCGCCCCGAACCCCCTGAACCGGTTCAGTCGTCGGTGCCGTCGGATCCTCCGGAACGTTCCTCGAAGTACGCCTCCACCCGTTCGGCGGTGGCGGGGCGGGCCAACGCGTAGCCCTGCCCGTAGCGGCACCCGGAACGCCGCGCGTCGCCCACCTGTTCCATCGACTCCAACCCCTCGGCGACCACTGTCAGGCCGAGGCGGTCACCCAGGCCGACCAGGACGTCGAGGAGGGTCTGGTCGGCCCCGTCCGGATCCGGGCTGATCTTCAACAGGTCGAGGGGGAGCCGACGCAGGTTACTCAACGAGGCGTGCTCGGTGCGGAAGTCGTCCAACGCGGTCTGCACCCCGATCGCCCGTAGCTCCCCCAGGCGGGCGGCCACGGCACCCTCGTCGCCGGGCAGCTGCGGCTCGGAGATCTCCACGAGCAGCCGGTCGGCGGGCAGGCCGTACTCGGCCAGGACCGCGCAGAGGTGCCTGACGAACTCCGGGGCCAGCAACTCCTCGGAGGTGACGTTGACCGCCACCCAGAGCGTGGCCCCCGTCGCCGTCCAGTCGGCGAGCTGTCGGCAGGCCCGGGTGAGCACCCAACGGCCGAGCTCACCCATCAGCCCCCGGGTCTGCGCCACCGGCAGCAACTCCCCGGGCAGCACCGTACCCAACTCGGGGCTGCGCCAGCGCACCAGCGCCTCCACCCCCACCGGCGACCGGTCGGTGAGGTCGAGGACGGGTTGGTAGACCAGGTCCAGTTCGCCCCGGGCCGCCGCCCCGGGCAACCCCCGCTCCAGCTCCAGCCGGCGCAGGAGTTGCTGTTCGAGTTCCTCGTCGTACCACTCGATGCGGTCCCGACCGAGTTGCGCGGCCCGACGGCGGGCCAGGTCGGCCTGGCGCAGGACGCCGTCCGGATCCCCGCCGTCGATCTCGGCGAGCCCGATGCTGTGCTGCAACCGGACCTCGGGACCGGCGTCGCCCTGGTCGGCCGGTTCGGGATCCAGCCGGTACGGCTCGCTCAGGGCCGTCAACATCCGGGTGGCCAGAGCGTACGCGGGCACCGGCCCGACCGGGGTGAGGACCGCGAACTCGTCACCGGTCAGTCGGGCTACCAGGTCCTGGGGACCGGCGGCGGTACGCAGCCGACGGGCCGCCTCGATCAACACCCCGTCACCGGCCGCCCGACCCTGGCCGTCGTTGACCCCGCTGAGCCCGTGCAGTTCCACGATGAGCAGCGCCCCGACGGGCTGTGGCCCGGTCGGCCACGACGTCCCGGGCGGCCGAGGGCGGATCGGCCGGGCTTCGGGTTCCCCGGTCGCCTCGGTCCACTCGGTAGGCAGGTTCCCCTGGTGCAGCTCGGCGACGGCCCCCAACAACGCACACCGGTTGGCCACCCCGGTCAGCTGGTCGGTGACGGCGAGTTGCAGGACCCGCTGCTCCAGTCGACGGCAGTCCCCCACGTCTCGTACGTGCAGGACCAGCGCACCCAGTTCGGGCACGCTGCGCTGGTCGCTGACTGTCGACTCGGTCTCCCGCCAGCCACCCCGACCGTCGGTGAGGCGGGCCATCAGCAGACCCCCGTCGTTCTCGCCCTCGACCGAGGCGAGCCGGGCGGCAACCCGCGCCACGTCGTCGGGGTGGACCAGGTCCCGCAGCAGCCGCCCGACGACGGCGGTGTCGGCGAGGCCGAACAGCCGCGGACCGGCCGGGGACTGCCAGATCACCCGCTGGTCGGCGTCGAGGAGCAGGACGAGGTCCCGTCCACCGGCCACCAGGGCGTGCACCCGGGCGGTCCCCTCGGCCCGGTCGGTGCCCTGCCGACACCGGTCGGCGGTGCGGATCAACTCCCGGAGCACGAGCGGGGGCACGACGGCCAGCCCGAAGAAGTAGACCGTCGGTTCGATCGCCTCCACTGTGGCGAAGTAGTGGCCTCCGACGGTCAGGACCACCACCGCCGGGACGACGGCGCGGACCCGCGTCCGGTCCGGGGCGAGGGTGCCCGCCGAGCCGGCGTCGGTCGCCTGCCGGACCCCGACCGAGGTCACCACCGCCCCGACCAGCAGCGCCGCCATCGCCACCACCGGCGACCGGTCGGCCTCCGGCGCGGCCAGGGTGGCCACCAGGACGACCTGCCCGAGCAGGGTCAGCAGCGCCCCGCCCCGACAGGTGGCGGCGAAGCGCGGGTACCGGCCGGTCAGCACGGTCAGTGCCGACACGGCGAGCAGACCGGCGACGACGGCTGCGGGCAACCGGACCGGCTGCGGCACCCCGTCGGGTAACAGCACCCAGACCGTGAAGCAGAGTCCGACCGAGGCCACCGACGGTTCGGCCAGGGTTCGGACCCACTCCGGCCACTGTGGGTCGGTCCTGCCGGGCAGCAGGTGCAGTCCCGCCCCGAACAGACCGGCGGAGACCGCCAGGCCGAGCGTCGCGGCGACGGCCCGGTGCTGCACCGGGACGAGGGCGGTCAGGACGGCTGTCGAACCGGCCGCCAGGACGGCGGCGTCGAGCAGGACCGCCGGGCGGTACACCCCTGACGGTCGGCCGAGGCGCAGGACGGCCGAGGCAGCGGCCAGGATCCCGCCGAGCGCGACCGCCACCGGCACGGGGACCAGGGCGGCGGTCCCGGCGACGACGACGAGGAGCCCGCCGCTGAGTACGACGAGATCGGCCGAGGGTCGGGAGGTCGGGAGGGTACGCAGCACGCGGGTGGAGAGCAGCACAGGCACTGTCGCCTTCGTGGAGGGGGCACGGGGCGGGGCGGTGTGGGACCGCCACTGATCGGCCGAACGACCCGATCCGTCGCGGGTTACGCCCCGAGCGCGACGAATGCCGTGATGCACGTCACTGTCGACGGGGGTTCCGGGGGAACCGCCGCCCGACTCAGGCCGGATCGGGGCCGGGTGGGACCATCGGGGGGTGAGTCGTTTCGACACTGTCCACTTCCGGCACAGCCAGGCCATGGTGGCCGCCGCAGGCGTGGCGACGATCGGGGCGCTGCCCCTGGCCTGCGCCCACTGGTACCTGTCCCCGGTCCTGCTGGTGCCGCTCGCCGTGGTGCTGTGGGGCTGGCGGGCCGGCACCCACGCCGATGCCCGGGAGCTGCGCCTACAGGGTCTCGTCGGGCGGCGCAGGATCGCCTGGGACCGGGTGGCCGAACTCTTCCCCGACCAACGCGGCCGGGGCGCGGTACGCCTCGACGACGGCACCGTGTTCGCGCTGCCCGCCGTCCGCGGCGTCGACCTGCCCAGACTGGTGGCGGTCACCGACCCGCCCACCGCCGAGGAGGAGACTCCGGCGGCCGAGCGCAGCGACCCCGCCCCCGACGAGGGGACCGACGGGAAGCCTCCCGCTCAGTAGCCCCCGACCACCTCGTTGACCAACGGTTCCCCGGCGGAGAAGCGCCGTACCTGAGCCCCCACCAGCTTGTACGCCCGAGGCAGCAGCCCGCGTACCGAACCGGCCACGTGCGGCGTCAACAGGACGTTCGGCAGTTCCCAGAGCGGATGGTCGGCGGGCAGCGGCTCCGGGTCGGTGACGTCCAGCGCCGCCGAGATCCGCCCGGTGGTCAGCTCGGCCACCAGGGCGTCGGTCCGGGCCACCGGCCCCCGGGCGGCGTTGACCACCAGCGCCCCGTCCGGCAGCGCGGCGAGGAACGCCTCGTCGACCAGGCCCCGGGTCTGCGGGGTCAACGGCACGATCACCACCACCACGTCGGCGGAGGGCAGCAGGGCGGGCAGCTCGTCGACACCGTGGACCCCCTGGTCGGGGCGGGCCGTCCGGGCGACCAGGGTGAAGGTGACCTCGAAGGGGGCCAGCCGGGCCTGGACCGCCGCGCCGATCGACCCGGCACCCACGATCAGGACCCGTTTGCCGGCCAGCTCGTCGGTCGGGGTGACCTCGTCGTACGCCCACTGTCGGCCGGCCTGCGCGCGGGCCAGGGCCGGGAAGGCGCGCAGCTGGGACAGGATGGCGGCGACCACCCACTCGGCGGTGCCCGAGTCGTGGACCCCCCGGGCGTCGCAGAGGGTCACCCCGTCGGGAACTCTCCCCACCCAGGCGTCGGCACCGGCCGAGAGCAGCTGCACCGCCGCCAGGTCGGGCAGGCGCGCCAACACCGCCGAGGCCGCGTCGCCGCTGAGGAAGGGCGGCACCCAGAACCGGACCCCTGTCGGGTCGGACGGGAGCTCACGGGGGTCGTCGAACACCTCGACGGTGATCCCCTCCGGCAGGTCACCGAGGAGGTCACGGCCGGCGGGGTGGGGAATCCAGACCTTCACGTCAGCCGACGATAGTCCGCCCCGCCGGGTCCCGCCGGGCGGATGCCCGGCGACTAGGCTGGGGCGGGTGATGGCCCGTACCCCGTCGTACCTCCGCACCGGTCGGCTCCGCGCTGCTGCCGTGGCCTCCTGCGCGGTGTTGGTGCTCGCGGGTTGCAGCTTCGGCGAGCCGGAGCCGGACCCGGCCGGTCAGCCGCCCAACCTGCCCACCCCGTCGGCGAGCGCCGACCCGGGTGGGGGCGAGACGCAGGTGGTGGCGACCGTCCTGGCCAAGGGGCTGCGGGTGCCGTGGGCGATCGCCTTCCTGCCCGACGGCGGCGCGCTGGTCACCGAACGCGACAGCGGACGCATCCTCCAGGTCGGCCCGGAGTCGGGGCCGGAGGGGCTGACCGTGTCGGTGGTGCAGACCGTCGCGGACGTCGCCCCGGGGGGCGAGGGAGGGCTGCACGGCATCGCCGTCTCTCCCGACTACCAGCGGGACCGGACGGTCTTCGTGTACTACACCACCGAACGGGACAACCGGATCGCCCGGATGGAGCTCGGGGGCCGACCCGCCCCGATCCTCACCGGCATCCCCAAGGCCAACATCCACAACGGCGGCGGCCTCGGCTTCGGACCGGACGGTCACCTCTACGCCAGCACCGGGGACGCCGGTGACCGGGCGCTGTCGCAGGACCGCGACAGCCTCGGCGGGAAGATCCTGCGGATCACCCGGGACGGCAAGCCGGCACCGGGCAACCCCCGGGCAGATTCGCCGGTCTGGTCCCTGGGGCACCGCAACGTGCAGGGCTTCGGCTGGGACGCCGGGAAGCGGATGTTCGCCGTCGAGTTCGGTCAGAACACCTGGGACGAGATCAACCAGATCACCAGGAACGGCAACTACGGCTGGCCCACGGTCGAGGGCCGCTCCGACGACGACAGGTACGCCGACCCGATCGTGCAGTGGCCCACCGGGGAGGCGTCCTGCTCCGGTCTCGCCGTCACCGAACAGCTGCTCGCCACGGCCTGCCTGCGCGGGGAACGGGTCTGGCTGGTGGAGACGACCGAGGCGGGAACCGTCCTCGGCCAGCCCCGTGAGGTGCTCACCGGCCGGTACGGGCGCCTCCGGGCGGCCGTCGCCGCCCCGGACGGCTCGATCTGGGTGAGCACCTCGAACCACGACGGGCGGGGCGAACCGGCCCCCGAGGACGACCGGATCCTGCGACTGGTCCTCGCCGACGGTGGGGCCGGACGCAGTTGACGACCCGGTACGTCCGGTGGGGCGAAGAAGACGTCCGAGGCGACGGGGTGCCAGGCGGGCCAGTGGGACCACCGGGACCGGTGAGACGGATTCGTCGGAACCGGTGACGCCGGTTTGCCAAGATCTTTCAACGGGCAGGTCAGAATCTCATCATGGACGGCCAGGGGAACGACAAGGACAGGACCCGGGACACCGATGCCCGGAACACGACGGGCTTCCGTCGGTGGATACCACGATCGGGCCGGACCGACCGGCCGGACGGGCTGACATCGGACCGACGCCGTCGGCTGCGCCGACTGGGCGTGGCCCTGGCCGTGGTCGCCGTGGCCCTCACCGGAGTGTTCCTCGGCACCCTGGCCGGCGGGCAGGTCAGGACCGACATCGGCCCGTTCCGGGCCGAGCTGAGCCTGACCCCGTCGACAGCCGGGGGCACCAGCGTCGACATCCCCCCGCTCGGCTCCCTGCTGCTGGACAGCCACAGCGGCCCCACCCACCTCACAGTCGAGCTGGGGTCGCTGGACCAGACCCGGACCCAGGCACTCATCGACGACCCGGCAAGCATCGCCCGGGCCAGCCAGTCCGCCGTCGACGACGTCCGCGACGGCGTCGTCCGGCTCGGCCTGCGTACGGTGGCCGCTGTCGTCCTGGTCACCCTGATCCTGGCCTTCCTGATCTTCCGGGACACCCGGCGGACCGCAGCGGCGGGAGCGCTGGCGTTGGCTGTCGCCGCCGGCAGCCTCGGCACCGCCGCGCTCACCCTCCGACCGCAGTCGATCGAGGAGCCACGGTACGAGGGACTGCTCGTCAACGCTCCGGCGATCGTCGGTGACGCCCGCAAGATCGCCAACGACTACACCAAGTACGCCGAGCAGCTCAAGCGGCTCGTCGGCAACGTCAGCCAGCTCTACACCACGGTCTCCGCCCTTCCCGTGTACGAGCCGGAGCCCGGTACCACCCGGGTCCTGCACGTCTCGGACATGCACCTCAACCCGACCGGCTGGCAGCTCATCCGGACCGTCGTCGAGCAGTTCAGCGTCGACGTGGTGATCGACACCGGGGACATCACCGACTGGGGCAGCGAGCCGGAGGCCAACTACGTCGGCTCCATCGCCCTGTTGGAGAAGCCGTACGTCTACATCCGGGGCAACCACGACTCGGGGCGTACGTCGGCGGCGGTGGCCCGGCAGCCCAACGCCATCGTCCTGGACAACTCGGCCACCACAGTGGCCGGACTGACCATCGCCGGGATCGGGGACCCCCGTTTCACCCCGGACAAGAGCACCGCCCCGGCCGCCGGTGGCCTGACCGGCTCCGGCGCCAACGAGCTGATCGACAACGGCGAACAGCTCGCCCAGACGGTCCGCAACTCCCCCCGACCCGTGGACATCGCCCTGATCCACGACCCGGCCGCAGCCGGCCCCCTGTCGGGCACCTGCCCCCTGGTGCTGGCCGGTCACACCCACAACCGCCAGGTGTCGATGCTGCCGGAGGTGCCCGGGGAGCAGCCCACC
Organism: Micromonospora sp. NPDC000207; assembly: GCF_040300925.1. Classification (NCBI taxonomy): domain Bacteria; kingdom Bacillati; phylum Actinomycetota; class Actinomycetes; order Micromonosporales; family Micromonosporaceae; genus Micromonospora; species Micromonospora sp. NPDC000207. The sequence goes on along the minus strand of NZ_JBEPEQ010000012.1, from coordinate 42,407 downwards.
ACGCTGATGGTCCAGGGGTCCACCGGCGGGGCCGGGCTGCGCGGGCTGGAAGGCGAGGAACCCACCCCGCTGAGCATGTCGGTGCTCTACTTCGACGACGAGAAGAAGCTGCAGGCGTACGACGACATCACCGTCGGCGGCACCGGCCAGGCGCAGGTCAACCTGGAACGACGCGTTGTCCAGCCCACCGACCCGGGGGCCAACCTGCCGGTCACCCCCACGCCCACCCGCAGCCCCGAACCGGCCACCCCGACGGCGACCCCGCCGACCCCCACCACGCCCACCCCCAGCGTCCCAACCCCCACCCCCACCAGCTGACTCCCGGTGTGACCCGGGCCTGCGGCCCGGGTCACACCGGAGGTCACCCCCAAATCTTGATCGCGGATCACACCGGAGGTCACCCCCAAATCTTGATCGCGGATCACACCGGAGGTCACCCCCAGATCTTGATCGCGGATCACGCCGGGGGTCACCCGGAGATCTTGGAAGCGGGTGGCCCCTATAGGGGCCGAAACCTTCCAAGGTCCGGTGGGGACCGAAAGGTGCCACTGTCGGGGGAGAGCAGACGTGGCTCGGCCCCCGGTCCGGTGGACCGGGGGCCGACTACCGAGGGCCGACTACCGAGGGCCGACTACCGAGGGCCGACTGCCGACTACCGAGGGCCGACTATCTGGGGCCGACTGCCGACGGCGGTAGGGACGTCGGGTGGGTCAGCTCGCGCCGAGGCGGGACAGGATCAGCTCGCGTACGGTCTTGGCGTCGGCCTGCCCACGGGTGGTCTTCATGACCGCCCCGACCAGGGCTCCGGCCGCGGCGACCTTTCCGCTGCGGATCTTGTCGGCGACGTCCGGGTTGGCGGTGATCGCCTCGTCCACGGCGGCGGTGAGGGCACCGGTGTCGGAGACGACCTCCAGACCCCGGTTGGTCATGATCTGGGTCGGCGTACCCTCGCCGGCCACCACGCCCTCAAGGACCGTCCGGGCCAGCTTGTCGTTGAGCTTCCCCGCGTCGACCAGGCCCTGAAGCTCGGCGACCTGTCCCGGGGTGGCCCCGACGTCGGCCAGCTCGACACCCGCCTCGTTGGCCCGCCGCGACAGTTCACCGAGCCACCACTTGCGGGCGGCGGCCGGGGTGGCCCCGGCGGCGATGGTGGCCTCGATCAGCTCGACCGCACCGGCGTTCAACACCGACTGCATGTCCTGGTCCGACAGGCCCCAGTCCTGCTGCAACCGGCGGCGGTGCAGTCGGGGCAGCTCAGGCAGGGCGGCCTTCAGCTCGGCCACCCAGGCGGTGTCCGGGGCGAGCGGAACCAGGTCCGGCTCCGGGAAGTACCTGTAGTCGGTGGCGGTCTCCTTCGACCGGCCCGAGGTGGTGTCCCCGCTGTCCTCGTGGAAGTGCCGGGTCTCCTGGGTGATCCGGCCGCCCGCGTCGAGCACCGACGCCTGGCGGAGCATCTCGGAGCGGACCGCCCGCTCCACCGAACGCAGCGAGTTGACGTTCTTGGTCTCGGTCCGGGTGCCCCACTCCTGGCCGGGCAGGTTGAGGGAGGTGTTGACGTCGCAGCGCAGCGACCCCTCCTCCATCCGTACGTCGGAGACGCCGAGCGAACGCAGAACGTCACGCAGCTCGGTGACGTACGCGCGGGCGACCTCCGGGGCCAGCTCGGCGGTGCCGGGGATCGGCTTGGTGACGATCTCCACGAGCGGGATGCCGGCCCGGTTGTAGTCGACGAGCGACTCGGTCGCCCCGTGGATCCGCCCGGTGGCCCCGCCGACGTGCAGCGTCTTGCCGGTGTCCTCCTCCAGGTGCACCCGCTCGATGCCGATGCGGACCGTCTCGCCGTTCACCTCGACGTCCAGGTACCCGTCGACGCAGAGCGGCTCGTCGTACTGGCTGATCTGGAAGTTCTTCGGCATGTCCGGGTAGAAGTAGTTCTTCCGGGCGAACCGGCACCACTGGGCGATGGAGCAGTTCAGGGCGAGCCCGATCCGGATCGTCGCCTCGATCGCCGCCTTGTTGGCCACCGGCAGCGAGCCGGGCAGCCCCAGGCATACCGGGCAGACCCGGGTGTTGGGCTCCCCACCGAAGTCGGTCGGGCAGCCACAGAACATCTTCGTGTTCGTGCCCAGCTCGACGTGGGTCTCCAGGCCGATCACCGGCTCGTAGCGCGCGACGACGTCGTCGTACGCGGGCAGTGTCGTGGTCATGGCGACGCTCCAGGCGCGATCCGGACAGAACCGTTCCAGCCTAATGGGGTTCCCACCCCACGCCACCGCCGGGTTTCCCGACCACGCCGACTCGTCGGAGTGACCGCTCCCAGGCCGGGGTACGAATCGACGCATGGCGAATCCCAACGATCCCACACCGACCGGCGGGAGGCCCCGATCCGGAACCGTCGGCTGGCTCGGCGTGGTCGTCGTGGCGCTGTTCCTGGTCGGCATCCTGCCTGTCCTGGCCAGCTTCCACTTCAGCGCGGAGGACCACCAGGACCTTCACAGGCTACTGGTCGCCCTGGGGATCAGTCTGGTGCCGGCGGCGATCGGCGCTGCGGTGGCCCTCGTCCTGCACCGGCACACCCGACGGGACGGGCGAGCGTCGTCCAGCGCGCACCGGCTGGTGCGGCAGGCGCTCCGCGACGGAGGCACCAACGATCCTCGGATCGACGCACTCGCCCGCCGGGAGGCCGCCGGAGTGGCCCGACAGCACTGGCTCGTCTGGCTGCAACTCGCCATGGTGGCTCTCCAAGTCGGCCTGATCCACCTCAGCACGAGAGGTTCCACCCAGATCATCGGGGCGGCTGTCGCCGTGGCCCTGCTCGTCGCGGCCGGGGCGCAGCGGCGCGCCGTCGTCCGTGCCCGCCGATACCTGACCGACCGGCCCCAGCCGGACCCCCGTTGATCCGCAGGATCGTGGCGGTCACCGCATCGCTCATGATCGTTGGCTGTTCACCGACACGACACGCCGGGCAAGGTGTCCCTCAACAGCTAACGATCATGAGAACTAAGGTGTCGGGCGGTACTGGACGGCTCCGCATCCCGAGCACCGGCGTGAGGCTGGGCTGGGAGCGGTCGGTCAGCTCTTGAGACTGGTGGCGAAGGTCGACCAAGCGTACGCGGTGAACCTCAGAACCGGCCCGGACGGATCCTTGCTGTCCCGTACCGCCACCACACCAGGAAGATCGTCAGCGACCTCCACACAGTTGCCGCCGTTGGTGCCGCTTCGGCTGGACGTACGCCACCGGGCGTTGGTCAGCTCCATGACTGCGCCACTTCCTTGATCAGGTCGAGGGAAAGTCGCCGAGGAAGTGCGCTACGGGCGCACGTCTCCCAGATCGATTCGAGGGTAACAACCTCGGTTCGAGCACCGATGGTCTCTGATCTGACCTGACTGTCCACGTGTCCGAAGACCAGACCGTCCGGGAGGTTGGCCAGGATGAACCCACCCTGTAGACCCGAGTACAGGCCGGCGTCCTCCGGAACCACGTAGATCTTCACGTTCGGCAGCCCTGCTGCGGCGATCAGGTGATCCACCTGCTCCCGCATCAGGTCCCGATCACCGTCGACAGTGCGCCTCAGCACCGCCTCGTCAAGCATGACCACGACGTTCGGCGGCTGATCCCGGTTGAGGATGGCCTGCCGATCGATCCGGGACCTCACTCGCTGCTCGATCTGGCTGGCATCCAACTCTCCGGCCCGCAGCGTCGCCCTCGCGTACGCCTCGGTCTGAAGGAGACCCGGCACGAACACCGGTTCGTACCAGCGGAGGGAGACTGCCTGTTCCTCGACGGTGATCCATTCGCGGAGCCAGACCGGGGTCTGGTCCAGGGGTGGGAGCCGGTCGAGGAGTCGGGTGAAGAGGCCGCCGGTCTCCATGGTCCGGTCGATGGCGCGGACGTACTCGGCTGTCGGCGGGCGGGTGCCGCTCTCGACAGCACTGACGTGCGTTCCGCTGTAACTGATCATCCGGCCGAACTCTTCCTGATTGAGTCCCCGGGACGACCGGCACCGGCGCAGTTCGTCGATGAGTACCGCTGTGGCGTTCATGCCCCACCTCTCGCCCCGAGCCTTCCGGACTCACCTCGACCCGACTTCACTCACCATTCGAGCCCTCTTGGTGACGTTCCGTCACCAAGAGAAGACAGCGAGCATACACCGTCGGACGTCGATGCGAGTCATGCCCGGCCGTGCTCGGGACGCCGGGACGGGGGCGGTCGGCTACAGCACCCCGACGGGCGATCGGCTACAGCACCCCCGACTCGGCCGTCGACGTCGACAAGCAGCACTCCGACGCGGGCGGACGGCTCGGCCGTCGACGGGCGAGAAGGGGGCGGGATGCCGACGCATCCCGCCCCCGTTTTCGTGTCTAGAGTGCCGGTGGGGTGAGGGTGCCGACGACCGACTCCAGGGCGGCGGCGACCCGGTACATCCGGTCGTCGGCCATGGTCGGGGCCATCACCTGGAGGCCGACAGGCAGGCCCTCGGAGAGCCCGCACGGCACCGAGATGCCGGGTCCGCCGTACAGGTTGGCCGGGATCGTGTAGAGGTCGGCCAGGTACATCTGGTACGGGTCGGTGGTCCGGGCACCGAGGGGGAACGCCACCGACGGGGTGGTCGGCGAGATCAGCGCGTCGACCTGCTCGAAGGCGGCGGTGAAGTCCCGGGTGATCAGCGTACGGACCTTCTGGGCCTGACCGTAGTAGGCGTCGTAGTAGCCCGAGGAGAGGGCGTACGTGCCGATCATGATCCGTCGCTTGACCTCGGGGCCGAATCCGGCCTCCCGGGTCAGCGACATGACCTCCTCCAGCGACCGGTTGCCGTCGTCGCCGACCCGCAGGCCGAACCGGACCCCGTCGAACCGGGCAAGGTTGGAGGAGCACTCGCTCGGGGCGATGAGGTAGTACGCGGGCAGCGCGTAGGTGAAGTGCGGGCAGGACACCTCGACGATCTCGGCACCCAGTTTGGCCAGGGCGTCCACCGACTCGCGGAACGCCGCCAGGACACCCGGCTCGGCCCCGTCCCCGGAGAACTCGGTGACCACGCCGAGCCTCACCCCGGTCAGGTCCCCTGTCGCGCCGAGCTTCGCCGCCGCCACCACGTCCGGCACGGGGGCCGGGATGCTGGTGGAGTCACGCGGGTCGTGACCGGCGATGACCTGGTGCAGGAGGGCGGCGTCGAGCACCGTACGGGCGCAGGGGCCGGGGGTGTCGAGGGAGGAGGAGAACGCCACCAGGCCGTACCGGGAGGTGCCACCGTAGGTGGGCTTCGCGCCGACGGTGCCGGTGACCGCGCCGGGCTGCCGGATCGAGCCGCCGGTGTCCGAGCCGATGGAGAGCGGGGCCTCGTACGCGGCCAGCGCCGCCGCGCTGCCGCCACCCGAGCCGCCGGGGATCCGGTCGGTGTCCCACGGGTTGCGGGTCGGCCCGTAGGCGGAGTACTCGGTGGAGGACCCCATCGCGAACTCGTCCATGTTGGTCTTGCCGAGCATCACGGTGCCCGCCTCGGCGAGCCGCTGGACGATCGTGGCGTCGTACGGCGGGCGCCAGCCTTCCAGGATCTTCGACCCGACGGTGGTCGGTATCCCCTTGGTGGTCAGGACGTCCTTGACGGCGACCGGGACACCCGCCAGCGGGCCGAGGGGCTCACCGGCGGCCCGGCGGTCGTCGACGGCGCGGGCGGCGGCCAGCGCGCCGGCGGTGTCGACGTGGAGAAAGGCGTTGACCTGCCCGTCGACTGCGGCGATCCGGTCCAGGTGCGCCTGGGTCACCTCGACGGCGCTGGTCTGCCCGTCGGCCACCAGGGCGGCCAGTTCGACGGCGGTGAGCCGGGTCAGGTCACTCATGAAGCCACATCCTCGTCCAGGATCCGGGGTACCCGGAAGCGCTGCTGCTCGGCGTCGGGCGCACCCGCCAACGCCTCGGCCGGCGTCAGGCCCGGGGTGACGACGTCGTCGCGCAGGACGTTCGTCAGCGGTACGGAGTGGGATGTCGGCGGGATGTCCGCCGCGGCGACCTCGCCGACCTGCGCGACCGCCTGGAGGATCACGTCGAGCTGACCGGCGAGGGTGTCCAGCTCCTCCTCCGTCACGGCGAGCCGCGACAGTCGCGCCAGGTGCGCGACCTCCTCGCGGGAGATGGCGGCCATCGGTGCCCCCTTCGTGGCTGTCCTGCTACGTCCGCTGTCTGTACCGCGCGGTCGGTGGGGATGACGTGCGGTGACCGGAGCGAGTCTATTGTCCGGCCGGTACGTCCCGCCGTCGGCTCCCCCTCTCCGCCGGCCGACAGTCCGCCCCGGGCCCACCTCGGCCGCCGACGCCCCGCGCCCCTCGGTGGCCCGGAAGGGGTCAGCGGGCGTGCCGACGGGGGACCTCGGCGTCGGTCCCGACGGTCGGTCGCAGCGGGCGGTAGCGGGCCAGCCAGGTGGTGAGCTCCTCGGCGGGCATCGGCCGGGCGTGGAACCACCCCTGGGCGACGTCGCAGCCGGCGGCGTGCAGCAGCCGCCAGGTCCGCTCGTCCTCGACCCCCTCGGCCACCACCCGCAGGCCCAACGCCCCGGCGAGGTCGATCATCGACCTGACTATCGACGCGTCGTCGGCGTCGTCGGCCATGCCGAGTACGAAGGAGCGGTCCACCTTCACCTCGGACAGCGGCAGCCGCCGCAGGTGTTGCAGGGAGGAGTACCCGGTGCCGAAGTCGTCGAGGGAGATGGCCACCCCGGTCCGGTGCAGCCGGGTGATGGTGTCCAGGACCCGACGCGGGTCGGCCATCAGGGCGCCCTCGGTGATCTCCACCTGGAGCCGGTCGGGCCGGATGCCGTACCGGGTCAGCCGGTCGGCGACCTGGTCGGCGATCTCGCCGCTGTGCAGGTCCCGGACGCTGACGTTGAGAGCGGCCCGCAGGTCGGTCCCGGCGGCGGACCACTTGGCGAGCTGTTCCAGCACGTCGTCGACGACCCGGCGGGTGAGCAGCCGCATCACGGCGGTCTGTTCGGCCACCCGGATCAGCTCCTCGGGGTTGACCATGCCCCGTCGGGGGTGCCGCCAGCGCAGCAGCGCCTCGACGCCGACCACCTCCCCGGAGTCGATGGCGACCTGCGGCTGGTAGTACATGGTGATCTCCCCGACGTCGGGGTCACCGCGCCCGGCCGTCGGGGCGACCACCGACGGGGTGGCGGTGCCCTCCGGTGCCGCCGGGGCGTCGGCTGTCTCACCGGCCCGCCGACGGACCGGGTCGGCGCCGGTGAGGATCCGGTTCAGCAGTTCGTCGGAGTCGTCGAGCGGGGGGCGGGGTCGACGGCGGCGCAGCCGCCACCACGGTCCGCCCTCCGGCCGTGCCGGGTCGGGGTCGGCGGCCAGCCTGGTGGGCAGGGCGGCACCGTCGCCGCCCCGCACGGTCCGCCCGGACGGCGGCCCCGCCTCCAGTACGCGTCGAAGGTCGGCCAGGAGGGCGAGCCGCTCGGCGGAGTTGTGGTCGGACTCGGGGGCGTACACGGCGATGGTGTCGTCGCGGTGCTTCGCGTCGTACATGGCGACGTCGGCGTGGCGCATCAGGGTGGCGTAGTCCTCGCCGTGTTCGGGGAAGAGCGCGATGCCTATCGACCCGCCGGCGTCGAGCAGGAGCCCGTCCATCGACACCGGCTCGGCCAGCGCGGTGACCACCCGTTCGGCCAGTTCACGGGCCTGATCTACGCCGGTGAGGCCGGTGGCGACGATGGCGAACTCGTCCCCGCCGAGCCGGGCCACCAGGTCCTGTCCGTCGAGGACCCCGACCAGTCTGGCGGTCACCTCGACGAGCAGCCGGTCCCCCACTGCGTGGCCGAGGGCGTCGTTGACGTTCTTGAACCGGTCCAGGTCGATCAGGAGCAGGGCCAGGTGGGCGTCCGGCTCGTCGCGGGCGACCCGCTCGGCGTGCACGTGGACCTGCTCGGCCACCTCGGCGAGGAGGGCCTTGCGGTTGGGCAGCCCGGTCAGCGGGTCGAGCGCGGCGACGTGTTCCTGCTCGGTGGAGAGCCGGGCCATCCGGTAGACGGCGAAGAGCGGGACCAGCACCAGGGGGACCAGGGCGGCGCTGGCCCGGGCGGCGGTGACCAGGACCGGGGCGAGCAGCAGCAGGGAACCGGTGGCGAGCAGTTCGAACGGGAGCCCCTGCCGGGCCCGGGACCACCACCGCCCGCCGAACCGCAGCCGCAGTGCCGTGCTGACCAGTCCGTAGTTGACGGCGAACCAGACTCCGGTCGCTGCGGCGACCGACACCACGTCGGTCCACCCCAGTGCTCCACCGGCGAAGAAGGCACCCGGTCCGGCCCGCAGGACCAGGTGGGCGGCGGCCAGGGCGCAGGCGTACTGGGCGACGTTGAAGCAGGTGCGCCAGGGCGCGTGTCCCATCCGTACCCCGCAGACGAGCACCGCCACGGCCTGCACCGCCACCGCCGGTCCCAGTCCCCAGCCGAGCAGGATGGCGAAGGTGAAGCAGGTCGAGGGGAAGACCGCGAAGGTACGCCGGCGGCCGGGGGGCACGAACGGCCGGGCGTCGCAGACCACCGCCAGCACCGCCATGATCCAGAACGCGGTGGGCAGGTCGGGCAGGAGGGCCGGCAGGTCGACGAGGGCTCCGACGGTGGCCACCGCTGCCAGCAGGCCGGTGCCGGCGAGGAGACCGACGAACGGCGCGGCTGCCCAGGGCAGGGAGTTGCGCGGGTCGACGGCCTCCATCGCACCTCCCGGGCAGCACCTACGGACCGGACGAGTAACCGTCCTGTCACTATGAAACGCCCTGGCTGTGGTACTTACCGAGACGACATACACGAATCGGTCGGAGTCGTAATTAAGTTGGTATACGCGACGACGCCCCGAGTGGGGCGTCGTCGGGATCTCACCCCTCGATCCGGGCCACCTCCCGGGCCGCATCCGGACCGGAGTCGAGCAGGACCTGGAAACCCGCCTCGTCGAGGATCGGGACCTTGAGGGTGGCCGCCTTGTCGGCCTTGGAACCGGGGTTGTCGCCGACCACCACGAAACCGGTCTTCTTGGACACCGACCCGGTCACCTTGCCTCCGCGCTTCTGGATCGCCTCGGCCGCCTGGTCCCGGCTGAACCCGTTCAGGGTGCCGGTGACCACCACAGTCAGCCCTTCCAACGGTCGGGGTCCCTCGTCGCCGCCCTCCTCCACCATCCGAACGCCCGCCTCGGCCCACTTGCGGACCACCTCGCGGTGCCAGTCGACGGCGAACCACTCCCTGATGCTCACCGCGATGGTCGGGCCGACGCCGTCCACGGAGGAGAGTTCGGCCTCACCTGCCTGCTCGATCGCCTCCATCGACCGAAAGTGCCGGGCCAGGGCCTGTGCGGCGGTCGGCCCGACGTGCCTGATGGAGAGTGCGACGATCACCCGCCACAGGTCGCGCTCCCTGGCGACGGCGAGATTGTCCAGCAGCTTGGTGGCGTTGCTGCCCAGACTGCCGTCCTTGTTGACGAAGAACTCCGAGCGGGCCAGCTGCCCGGCGTCGAGGGTGAACAGGTCCCCCTCGTCGGTGATGACCTGCGCGTCCAGCAGGGCGGACGCCCCCTTGTAGCCGAGCACCTCGATGTCGAAGGCACCCCGCCCGGCGAGGTGGAAGACCCGCTCTCGCAGCTGGGCGGGGCAGGACCGGCTGTTGGGGCAGCGGATGTCGACGTCCGCCTCCTTCGCCGGGGCCAGCGGGGTCCCACACGCCGGGCAGGTGGTCGGCATGACGAACGGGCGGGCGTCGGCCGGGCGCAGCTCCACCACCGGGCCGAGCACCTCCGGGATCACGTCCCCGGCCTTGCGCAGGACCACGGTGTCGCCGATCAGGACGCCCTTGCGTTCCACCTCGCGGGCGTTGTGCAGGGTCGCCAGGGCCACCGTGGAGCCCGCCACCCGGACCGGTTCCAGGACGGCGAAGGGGGTGACCCGGCCGGTCCGGCCGACGTTGACGTCGATGTCGAGGAGCTTGGTGTTTACCTCCTCCGGGGGGTACTTGAAGGCGATCGCCCAGCGTGGTGCCCGACTGGTGGAGCCGAGTCGGCCCTGGATGGAGACCGGGTCGACCTTCACCACCACCCCGTCGATCTCGTGCTCGACGTCGTGCCGGTGCTGGGCGTAGTGGGCGATGTACTCGGCCACCCCGGTCAGGTCGGGGACCACCCGGGACCGGTCGCTGACGGGCAACCCCCACGCCCGCAGCGCCGCGTACGACTCGGACTGGGTCCGGGGTTGGAAGCCGCGCCGGGCGCCGATGCCGTGCACCACAAGGCGCAACGGCCGGGACGCGGTGACCCGGGGGTCCTTCTGACGCAGGCTGCCGGCGGCGGCGTTGCGGGGGTTGGCGAACGGTGCCTTGCCCTGCTCGACCAGGGTGGCGTTCAGGTCGGCGAAGGCGGCCACCGGGAAGTAGATCTCCCCCCGGACCTCGACGAACTCCGGCACCTCGGCGAACTCGGCGGACGCGGTGAGCCGGGCCGGTACGTCCCGGATGCTGCGGACGTTGGCTGTCACGTCCTCACCTGTGCGTCCGTCCCCCCGGGTCGCCGCCCTAACCAGCCGACCCCCCTCGTAGGTCAGGTTGATCGCCAGGCCGTCGACCTTCAGCTCGCACAGGTAGGGGACCGCCCCGCCGGCGTCCCGCTCGACCCGCTCGGCCCAGGCCGCCAGCTCCTCGTCGGCGAAGGCGTTGTCCAGCGACATCATCCGCTCGGCGTGGGTGACCGGGGTGAAGTCGGTGGAGAAGGTCCCCCCGACCCGCTGGGTCGGGGAGTCCGGGGTCCGCAGCGCGGGGAACTGCTCCTCCAGCGCCTCCAGCTCGCGCAGCTGCCTGTCGAAGTCGGCGTCGGAGACGGTCGGCGCGTCGAGCACGTAGTAGCGGTACTGGTGCTCGGTGAGCTCCTGGCTCAACGTCGCGTGCCGGTCCCGGGCCAGGGGCGTCGGCTCCGCGCCGGCAGCCGCCTCCTGTGCCGCACTGACCTGCCCGCCGATGGCCTCCTCCGGCACCCCCTCGCCCTCGGACACCGAAACAACCTCGGACCCACCGCCGCCTTCGGACACCGCCGAACCTCCCGTGACTCTGCTACCCCCGCACCGTATCGGGACGGTGGGACAATAGTCCGCCACCTGCTCTTCCTGGAGCGGGCCACCCGTGGAGGGTGAACGAGCCCGGAGGTACGAATGCGTGACTGGTTGCTCTGGGCGGCGCTGATCCTGCTCGCCGTCACCGGTGGGTGGGCGTGGGACGCCTGGCGGCACGCGTCCGGTCGGCGGTCCCGTCCCGGGCGCGGCGCGGCGGGTCGTGCCGCCGGACCGAAGACCAGGGGTCGGCAGGGCTCCCGCCCGGGTAAGGCACCCCGCCCCCGGGGCACCGAACGGTCCGGCACCGGCACCGTCCGGCCGGGGGAGATCTGGTGGGCCGACGTCCCCTACGTCGACGGCACCGGTTCGAAGGTCCGCCCCTGCCTGGTGCTGGGCACGACCCGGGACCGGGCGGACGTGCTCAAGATCACGAGTCAGGACAAGAGCCACCGCGACGATCACGTGCCGATCCCCACCCGGGACTGGCATCCGCAGGCCGACCGGGACAGCTACCTCGACCTGGGGGAACCGATCCGGGTCGAGCTGGCCGCCTTCCGGGACCGCGCCGGTCGCTGCGACCCGACGCTCTGGCAGGAGGTCCGGGCCCTACCCCACCTCGCCCCGCAGACCCGAGGCTGACCCGGGCACGCAACCGGCTCGACAGGAGCGGGTACGCCGAGGGCGACCGACGGTGTGACCCCCGGAGCCGTCGCCGAGGAGCGGGTGGCCCGGTGGTCAGTCCCAGGTGTCGCCGAGGGTGGCGAGCTGGTCGGCGTACTCGATGCGGGTGGCCCACCCGGTCGGCCAGGCGGCAGTTCCACCGGCCGCCCCGAGGAACGCACCGGCCAGGGCGGCGATCGAATCGGAGTCCCCGGCGGTGGTGGCGCCCCGGGCCAGCGCCGTCACCGGGTCGTCGGCGTGCCGGATCGCGCAGTACAGCGCGGTGGCCAGTGCCTCCTCGGCGATCCACCCCTCCCCGGTGTGCCGGCACGGGTCACCGCCGTCGTCCGGCCTGGCCAACGCGTCGACCAACCGGTGCAGGGCCCCCACACACTCGTCCCAACCCCGGGCGACGAACTCCTGCGGGGAGTCCACGCCGGGGCGCTGCCACAGGTCGCCGAGCCAGTCGCCGTGGTACGTCCGCCGCTGCCCCTGCGCCCGCCCCACCAGGACCTCGGGCAGCTCCGCGACCGTGACGCCGTCGCGCAGCACCCGGACCGCGTACGCGGTCAGCTCACTGGCGGCCAGCGCGGTCGGGTGCCCGTGGGTGAGCCCGGCCTGGAGCTGGGCCAACCCGGCCAGGGTGTCCGGGTCGACGTCGAGCAAACCGACCGGGGTGACCCGCATGTTCGCCCCGCAGCCCTTGGAGTTCACCTGCGTCGCCTCCTGCCACCGCACCCCCCGGGCCAGCCCGGCGCAGGCCCGCAGGCAGGTCATGCCCGGGGCCCGGTCGTTGTCCGGGCTGACCGACCAGGCCACGAAGCGCTGCCGCAGCAGCGGCTCGACGGCCTCCGGGGTGAACTCGGGGGCGTCCCGCAGCGCCCAGGCCACCGCCAGGGCCATCTGGGTGTCGTCGGTGACCAGGGCCGGATCCCCGGTCAACTCGCGCGGACCGGCCGGACCGTACCGGTGGTGGATCTCGGCGACGGTCAGGAACTCGGTAGGCAGGCCGAGGGCGTCGCCGTAGGCGAGGCCGAAGAGCGAGCCCGTGGCGCGGCGAGGCGGGGAGGCGATCACGAAGGCATCATGCCCGCCTCCCGCAACCCACCCGGACGGCCCGGTCAGTCCCAGCAGAGGCAGAACGGGTGACCGGCCGGGTCGGCGTAGACCCGGAAGTCGTCCCCCTCGCCGGGCAGCCGCCGGGCGCCCAACGCCAGCACGGCCCGCTCCGCGCTCTCGATGTCGTCGACCGTCAGGTCCAGGTGGAACTGCTGGGGCCGCTGCGGGTCGGGCCAGTCCGGGGCGATCAGGTCGGGGGCCTGCTGGAAGGCCATCCGGGGCTGGTGGCCGCGCGGACCGCCGATGACCACCCAGTCGCCCTCGGACTCCTCCTCGACCAGGGGGAGGCCGAGCAACTCGGCGTAGAACCCGGCCAGGGCGCGCGGGTCGGGACAGTCGATCACCACGGAACGCATTCGTCCAATCATGCTCCGTATCCTGCCCACCCGGTACGACGGAAAACCCCCCGACACCTCCGTCAGGCGTCGGCGAGGCGGCGTCCGGCGTCCCGACAGGCGGCGAGCACCCCCCGGACGTACCCGTGCGGGGCACCGGCCAGGCCACAGGCCGGGGTCACCACCACCTGCGAGGCGAGGCGGCCGGCCGGGAACCCGAGGCGGTTCCAGATCCGGCGTACCCGGTCGGCCACCTCGGCGGAGGTCGGCGCGCGACCGGCCGACGGGGTGGCGGTGTCGACAGCCCCGGCCCACAACCCCAACCCGGCGTCGATCGCCTCACCCAGCGGATCCAGGTCGGTGACGAGTCCCAGGTCGAGCGCGACACCGACGGCGCCGGCCACGCGGACCACCGACAACGGCACATCCGGCGCGCAGCAGTGGACGACGGTAGGCACCCCGGCCGCCTCGATCACCGTCCGCAGCGCCACCGCCGCGTCCGCCTCCTCGACCGGCCGGTACGCCCCCAGCCCGCTCTCGGTGGGCACCCGCCCGGCGAGGACCGCCGGCAACGAGGGCTCGTCCAACTGCAACAGCACCGAGGCGCGGGGCAGCCGTCGGGTGACCGCCTCGACGTGCCCCCGTAGCCCCTCCGCCAACGAACCGGTGAGGTCACGCACCGCCCCCGGGTCGCGCAGCAGCCGCCCGCCGATCGGCAACTCCACGGAGGCCGCCATCGTGAACGGGCCGGCGGCCTGGAGTTTGATTGGCCCGGCGTACTCCTCGGCCTGCTCGGCGAGCTGGTCGAGGTCACGTTCCATGAGATCCCGGGCCCGGCGCAGGTCCCGCCCCGGCCGGGGGGCCACCCGCCACCTGGCCGCGTACAGCTCCACAGGCAGCTCGACCAGCAGGCCCCCGGTCCGGCCGATCACGTCCGCGCCCGGACCACGGGCGGGCAACTCGGGCAGGTGTGGCAGGGCGGGCAGCTCACCGAGGACGATCCGCTGCGCCTCGGCGATGTCGGTGCCGGGCAACGAACCGATGCCGGTCGCCGCACCGGGCGGCCAGGGCCAGGACTGATCAGTCACCGTCGCAGGGTATCCGCTCCCCACCGCGTACGCGCCGGCCGTCACACCGCGTACGCGGGGACGCCCCGACCGGGCGGGTCAGCCGGTGATGGTGGCCGAACCGAGCACCACGTCACCTGCCGGGTCGGGCCGGTACGCCACGATGGCCTGGCCTGCGGCGACCCCCCGGAGGGGACGACGCAACTCGGCACGCATCCCCCCGTCGGTCACCTCGACGGTGGCCGGGACGACGTCGCCGTGCGCCCGCAACTGCACCTCGCACTCGACGGGGGCCACCGGCCGCTCCCCTCCGGTCCACACCGGTCGCTCGGCGTGGACGGTGGAGACCTCCAGCGCCTCGGCCGGCCCGACGGTGACGGTGTTGGTCTTCGGGGTGATGGACAGCACGTACCGGGGGCGACCGTCAGGGGCCGGACGGTCCAGGTGCAGCCCCTTGCGCTGCCCCACCGTGTACGCGTACGCCCCCTGGTGGCTGCCGACCACAGCGCCGGTGAGGGCGTCGACGACGTCCCCCGGGGCGGCACCCAACCGGTCGGCGAGGAAACCCCTGGTGTCGCCGTCGGCGATGAAGCAGATGTCGTGCGAGTCGGGCTTGTCGGCGACGGCCAGCCCCCGTCGGGCGGCCTCGGCCCGAACCTCGGCCTTGGTGGAGTCGCCGAGCGGGAAGACCGACCGGTCGAGCTGCTCGCGGGTGAGCACCGCCAGCACGTACGACTGGTCCTTGGGCAGGTCGACGCTGCGGCGCAGCAGGCCGTCAGCGCCGAGCCGGGCGTGGTGCCCGGTGACCACCGCGTCGAACCCCAGGGCCACCGCCCGGTCCAGCACCGCCGCGAACTTGATCTTCTCGTTGCACCGCAGGCACGGGTTCGGGGTGCGCCCCGCCGCGTACTCGGCGACGAAGTCGTCGACCACGTCGGCGTGGAACCGGTCGGCCATGTCCCAGACGTAGAACGGCACACCGAGCACGTCGGCCGCGCGTCGGGCGTCCCGGGAGTCCTCCAGGGTGCAACAACCCCGCGCCCCGGTCCGGTACGTCTGGGGGTTACGCGCCAACGCCAGGTGCACCCCTGTCACGTCGTGCCCGGCCTCGACCGCGCGCGCCGCCGCCACGGCGGAGTCCACCCCACCCGACATCGCCGCCAACACCCTCACCGGCCACGCTCCCTTCCTCGGCGTCAACCCTAACCACCCCACCCGCGTTCAGCGGAGGGCGGCAGCCCGCCGGGCTCGCTCAACGGCCCCGGGAAGTGCCCCGATGAGGGCGTCGACGTCGGCGGCGGTGCTGGTGTGACCGAGGGAGAAGCGCAGCGACGAACGCGCCCGGTCGTCGGCGGCACCCATGGCGAGGAGCACGTGCGAGGGCTGGGCCACCCCGGCCGAGCAGGCCGAACCGGTCGAGCAGAAGATCCCCTGGGCGTCCAGGAGCAGCAGCAGCGCGTCCCCCTCGCAGCCCGGGAAGGAGAAGTGCGCGTTGCCGGGGAGCCGTTCGTCCGGGTCCCCGTTGTAGATCACCTCGGGTACGGCGTCCCGGACCCGCCGGACCAGGTCGTCGCGGAGGGCGGCGACCCGGGCGGCGTACTCCTGCTGGGCCTTGACCGCTGTCTCGACAGCAACCGCGAAGGCCACGATCCCCGCCGTGTCCAGGGTCCCGGAGCGGATGTCACGCTCCTGCCCCCCGCCGTGCAGCAGCGGCGTCGCCACCACGTCACGGGCCAGCAGCAACGCACCGACCCCGGTCGGCCCGCCGAGCTTGTGCCCGGTCACCGTCAGCGCGGCCACCCCACTCGCCGCGAAGTCGACGGGGACCTGCCCCACCGCCTGCACCGCGTCGGTGTGCAGCGGAACCCCGTGCTCGGCAGCGACCTCGGCCAACTCGGTCACCGGCTGCACCGTCCCGACCTCGTTGTTGGCCCACATCGCGGTGACCAGCGTGACCCGGTCGGCGTGGGCGGCGAGGTCGGCTGCCAACCGCCGGGGGTCGAGCCGTCCGGTGGCGTCGGCGGGCAGCCAGCTCACCTCGGCACCCTCGTGCTGGACCAACCAGTCGACCGCGTCCAGCACGGCGTGGTGCTCGACAGCGCTGCAGACCAGCCGGTTGCGCCCGGGGGTCGCGGCCCGCCGGGCCCAGAAGACGCCCTTGACGGCGAGGTTGTCGCTCTCGGTGCCGCCCCCCGTGAAGATCACCTCGGAGGGGCGGGCGCCCAGGACGGCCGCCACCCGCTCCCGGGACTCCTCCACCGACCGACGGGCACGACGACCGGCGGCGTGCAACGACGAGGCGTTGCCGACCTCACGGGCGGTGACGACGTACGCCTCCAGTGCCGCGTCGAGCATCGGAGTGGTAGCCGCGTGATCCAGGTATGCCATCGCCGCTCAGCTTAGCCAGCGGTGGATCCCGCCACCGGCCCCCCGCCCGACCGAACCACCAGGTCCGGGAGGGCTACAGTTTGCCTACCCCACGAAAGGCGACCCGCCCGGTGACAGCGGTACGGCAGAGATCCGAGCCACCCGAGGACGACCTGGCGGACCGGTTCCGTGCCGGTGACGAGTCGGCGCTGCGGGAGGCGTACGACAGGTACGGCCGGGCCGTCCTCCACCTGGCCACCAGCACGTTGGCCAACCGCAGCGACGCCGAGGACGCGACCCAGGCCACCTTCGTCGGCGCCTGGCTCGGGCGGGACACCTTCGATCCGTCCCGTGGTTCCCTGCTCGGCTGGCTGCTCGGCATCGGTCGACGCAAGGTGGTCGACAGGCTGCGCGCCACGGCCCGGGAGAACCGGGTGGCCGAGACCGTACGACAGCTGCCGGAGCCGGTGACGGGCGGACCGGACCCGGAGACCGTCGTCGACCGGCTGGTGGTCGCCGACGAACTGGCCCGCCTTCCCCAGGACCAGCGGCGAATGCTCGAACTGGCCTTCTACGACGACCTGACACACCAGCAGATAGCCGCGGTGACCGGAGTGCCGCTGGGCACTGTCAAGAGTCACATCCGGCGGGGCATGGCGAGCTTGAAACGCAGATGGGAGGTGGACGGTGCAGCACCTGGACCACGGCCGGCTGGTCTTCCTGGCGCTCGGTGAGAGCGAGGCGGACACCGACGAGACCACCCACCTCGACACCTGCGCCCACTGTCGTGGGGAGGTGGAGTCGCTGCGACACGTCGCAGGGTTGGGCACCTCGACCCGTTCCCTGCGGGAGCTGCCCGCCCCACCGGAGGCCCTCTGGCAGGGCATCCTCGCCGACGTCCGGGAGGCCGAGGCGACACCCGCCGGGGCAGCCGGGTCGGTCCGACGGCAGCCCCCGACCGAGGCGGACGCCCCGACCGGAACCGGTTCCGCGATCCCCCCGGCCCCGGGTGCCCGCTCCCGGGGGCGACGGGTCCGGTGGCGACGGTGGGTGACGACCGGGCTGACGGCGGCAGCCGCCGCACTCCTCGGTGTGGTCGGGACCCTCGTGGTGGTCCGCTCCGGGGAGGGTACGACCGATCCCGCCGGGGAGCAGGTGGTGCTGGCGAGCGCCCCGCTGGCCGCGTACGGGCCGACTCCGCCGCAGGCGCGGGGTGAGGCACGGGTGTTCGACGACGGTCGGCTGCACCTGCACGTGGCGAACCTGCCCGAGGTGCCGGGGTACTACGAGGTCTGGTTGATCAACCCGACGAACGGCAGGATGTTCTCCGTCGGGGTGCTCGGTACGGGGTCGGACGTGCTGCTCCCGCTGCCGCCCACAGTCGACCTGACCGAGTACTCGGTGGTGGACATCTCGGCCGAGCGGTTCGACGACGATCCCGGCCACTCCGGGGACAGTCTGCTGCGCGGGGTCCTCGCCAGATGAGACGGCCGGTGGGGGACCTGGTCCCCCACCGGCCGGACGTCGACCCTCGGGTCACCTGCGCTTGCGGATCTCCTCGGCGATCTGCGGGACGACCTTGAACAGGTCGCCGACCACACCGAAGTCGGCCAGTTCGAAGATCGGCGCCTCGGCGTCCTTGTTCACCGCGACGATGGTCTTCGAGGTCTGCATACCGGCCCGGTGCTGGATCGCACCGGAGATGCCCAACGCGACGTAGAGCTGCGGGGAGACCGTCTTGCCGGTCTGACCCACCTGGAACTGGTGCGGGTAGTACCCCGAGTCGACAGCCGCCCGGGACGCCCCGACGGCACCGCCGAGCAGGTCGGCGAGCTCCTCCACCAGCTTGAAGTTGTCGGCGTTGCCGACCCCCCGGCCGCCGGCGACCACCACCGAGGCCTCGGTCAGCTCCGGGCGGGAACCCTTCTGCTCGGCGACCCGCTCGACCACCCTGGCCAGCTTGTCCGCGTCGGCGAGGGCGACGGTCAGCGGCTCGACGGCGGGGGTGGCCGGGGCCGGGGCGGGGGTGACCGAGTTCGGCCGGACGGTCACCAGCGGCAGGCCACGGGTGACCTTCGAGGTGACGATGGTGGACCCGGCGAAGGCGACCTGGGTGGCGGTGCCGTCGGCGGCGAGGCCGACCACGTCGGTCAGGATGCCGTTGTCCAGCTTGACCGCCAGGCGGGCCGCGATCTCCTTGCCCTCCTGGGCACCGGCGAGCAGGACGGCGGCCGGCTGCACCCGTCGGACCAGCTCGGCGAGCACAGTGGCCTTCGGTGCCACCAGGTGACCGTCGATCTCCTCGCTCTCGGCGGCGTAGATCTTCTCCGCGCCGTACTCGCCGAGCTTGGCGGAGAGCGCCTCGGCCGCCCCGGGGCCGCCCAGCACCACGGCGCTGGGGGTGCCCACCGTACGGGCGAGGGTGAGCATCTCCAGGGTGACCTTCTTGACGCCGAACTCACTGGTGGCTTCGACGACGACGAGAACCTCAGACATGTCCTGACCCCTCACACGAACTTCTCGGTGGCGAGGAACTCGACCAGCTGCGTACCGCCGGCGCCCTCGTCGGTGACCTTCGCGCCGCCGGAGCGCGGCGGACGCGTGCTGTGCTCCAGGACGGTGCTGGTCGCGCCGTCGAATCCGACCTCGTTCGCGGCGATTCCCAGGTCGGCCAGGGCGAGCGTCTGCACCGGCTTCTTCTTGGCGGCCATGATGCCCTTGAAGGACGGGTACCGGGGCTCGTTGATGGTGTCCCAGACCGAGACCACGGCGGGCGTGGCGGCGGTGACCACCTCGTAGCCCTCCTCGGTCTGCCGTTCGACGGTCAGGGTGCCGCCGTCGACGGTGAGCTTGCGGGCGCCGGTCAGGGCTGCGACGCCGAGCCGCTCGGCGAGCATGTGCGGGATGACCTGGACCCGACCGTCCGTCGACTCCGCGCCGCAGAGCACCAGGTCGGCGCCGAGCTGTCCGAGGGCTGCGGCAAGCACCTTCGAGGTGGCGACGGCGCAGGACCCGTGCAGGGCGTCGTCGAGGACGTGCACGGCCTTGTCCGGTCCCATGGAGAGCGCCTTGCGGATCGACTCGGTCGCCCGGTCCGGCCCCATGGTCAGGATGGTGACCTCGCCGCCGTGCGCCTCCTTGATCTTCAGCGCCTCCTCGATGGCGTACTCGTCCATCTCGTTGATGACGTTGTTCGCCGAACCGCGGTCTACGGTGTTGTCGTCACTGCGCAGGTTGCGGTCCGCGCCCGAGTCGGGCACCTGCTTGACGAGTACGACGATGTTCATCGCGTGTCGACGACCCTCCTGTTTGGTGGTGCGATTCTCACCCGGTGGGGCGATGTTTCGCCCGGTCACGGGCGCAGCCTTGCGCGTTTGTGGCCAGCCGGTCAACCAGGGGCGGCAGTGCGGTTACCCACGCCGGCAATGTTACCTGCCAGTAGCATACGGTTCCGGGTGAGCGAGAGTGACTCAGGTCACCCCCACCCACGGCGGGGCAGGTCAGCGCCCGAGGGCGGCGCGGATCAGTCCGCCGCCGACGGCGCGGGTGGGTCCTCCACCGACGGCGCGGGTGGGTCCTCCACCGATGGCGCGGGTGGGTCCCCGAGGGCGGCGCGGATCCGCTCGATCACAGCGGTCTCCGCCGCCGAGACGCCCCCGTGCGCCCGGGCCACCTCGTCGGCGGCGGTCAACACCACAGACCGGTACGTCGACACGTCCGGCGGGGACTTACGGCGCAGGATCTCCACCGCCTCCCCGAGCGCCGGGAGCACCATCGACTCGACCTCCAACGACGAGTCACGGGGCAACTTCGGCTGCGGACCGGTGGTCAACGCCTCCTTGACCACCCCGCTGGCCCCCGCCATCACCCCGGAGGCGGCGAAGCTCTCCCGGATCATGGCGAAGATCCCGGGATCGGCGTTCGACACCAGGAACACCGCGCCGAAAGCCCCGGTCTTGAGGGTGAACCGCTCCTCGTCCGTCAACCGTTCCATGATCACGGAGTGTAGACGTAGGGCGTGGTGGAGGTGACCTGGACGAACCCCGAACGTTGCAGGATCGGCCGGCTGTCCGGGGAGGCGTCCACCTGCAACAGGGTCCGGCCACGCTGGTCGGCCAGGCGGGCCCGGTAGTCGACCAGCGCCCGGTAGATGCCCCGTCGCCGCCGGTCGGCAAGGACCGAACCGCCCCACAGCGAGGCGAAACCGCTGTTCGGCGCGTACCGCACCCAGCCCGCACCGACCACCTCGTCACCCGCCTCGGCCACCACGACGGTGATCGACTGCGGGTCGGCGGCGATCTCCCGGTCCAGGGCGGCGGCGAGGTGGGACCTGTCGGAACCCCAGAC
Source organism: Micromonospora sp. NPDC000207 (assembly GCF_040300925.1). Classification (NCBI taxonomy): domain Bacteria; kingdom Bacillati; phylum Actinomycetota; class Actinomycetes; order Micromonosporales; family Micromonosporaceae; genus Micromonospora; species Micromonospora sp. NPDC000207. Next base: position 21,435 of record NZ_JBEPEQ010000012.1, on the reverse strand, counting down.
CGCCGTCTCCATCGCCGCGATCCGCTCCAGGTCGTCGCGGCCTGTCACCTCGCGAAGGCGTACGCCGTCGGGCGGCACCGGCAGCGCGGACGCCAACGGTGCGACCGGGCCGACCAGGACGACCTCGGTCTCCTCCGCCACGAAACCCGCAGCCCGCAGCCGGTCGGGGAGGTCGGCCGGCTCGTCGTGGGCGTTGAGCTTCCACTCCACCGACTCGTCGCGTCCCCGGAAGAAGTCCACCTGCCGGGCGATCAGGGCGTCCAGCTCCGCACCGGTCAGGCCGTCGAGGGTGCGGTAGGTGAGGAAGCCCCTGTCGTCCAGCCCGGTGATCCGGACCAGGGGACCGTCGCGTTCCACCACCACACCGGCCGGAACCGGGTCGGGAACCTCCGGCCGGAGCTGGTTGTCGTACGCGGCCCGGAGTGTCATCGCGTCGAGATCGCTCATCGATTCAGGCTACGACGGGACACAAGCGCATAATCACCGCTCGTGTGGCAGAACATCCGACGCTGGTTCGACCCCCGTGAACTGCGGGAGGTCGGACGTACCCCCGACTATCGTTTCTCCCTGGCCAACGAGCGGACCTTCCTGGCCTGGCTCCGGACCGGGCTGGCCCTGATCGGCGGAGGGCTTGCCGTCGCGCAGTTCCTCCCCCCGCTGCCCCTGCGCCACCTGCGCGAGGTCATCGCCATCGTGCTCCTGCTCCTCGGCGGCGGGGTGGCGGTCCGGGCGGTGGACCACTGGGCCCGTACCGAGCGGGCCATCCGGCTGGACGAGGAGCTACCCACCTCCCGCTTCCCCGCCGTCCTCGCCCTCATCGTCGGTGTCGGTGCCCTGCTGCTGGTGGTGGCGGTCCTCGCCGGGGCGGTCGGTCGGCGGTGACAGCCGTCGGACGCGAACGGGACCCGGGACTGCAACCGGAGCGGACCCGACTTGCCTGGCGACGGACCGCCCTGGCCACGACCCTGGTGGCGGTCCTGGCGATCCGACTGGCGCTGGCCGGCGAGGACGCCGCCGGGGCGGTGGTCGGACTGGTGGTGGTCGGGCTCTGGGCGGCGGCCGTCTCGACCTGCTGGCGACGGGGTACCGGCACCGGTCCGACGGCCACCGGCGGACCCGCGTTCACGCTGGCCGCTCTCGCCGCAGTGGGGCTCGCCCTGACGGGTGTGGTGCTCCTGCTACCCGAGCTGTGGTGACTTCCCGCGACAGTGCGTCATGATTGGGCCATGGTCCGGCTCTTCATCCTCCTCATCTTCGTCCAGGTCGTCTGCGCGGCCCTCGCGCTGATCAGCTGCCTGTCGGCGGAGAAGGGCAGCGTTCGAGCCATGCCCCGGGCCGTCTGGGTGGCGGTCATCCTCCTCGTCCCGCTGATCGGTTGGCTCGCCTGGTTCTTCGCCGGACGGCCGCTGCCGCAGAAACGCAGCGGCGGCCCGGCGGCCCGGAGCGGGCGGGGTCCGGTCGCCCCCGACGACGACCCGGACTTCCTGCGCACCCTCGCCGAGCAGTCCCGCAAACAGGACAACGACCTCTTCCGTCGATGGGAGGACGACCTGCGCGGCGCGACCGAGCCCCCGGCGAAGCCGGAGCCGGACACCGCGACGACGGACAGCAACGACCAGTCCGGCGACGACATCCGGGGCCGGGAGGGTTCGCGCAGCCGCGACGGTGAGCCGCCCCGGGGCGAGGACTCCCCCGAGCCCCGGTAGGCAGGTCGGCCCACCGGGGCCCGACCGTCGCGGCGGTGCGGGTCAGCCTCGACGTCTCAGCGCCCGTACCGACAGTGGGGCGAAGATCGCGGCGAGGACGGCGGCCCAGATCAGGGACTGCACCACCGGTCCGACGACCGGCCCGGCGACCAGCAGCCCGCGCAGGGCGTCGGCGAGGACGGTGACCGGATTCACCTCCACCCACGCCTGCAACCAACCCGGCATCGTCTCGGTCGGCACGAACGCGTTGCTGGTGAAGGTCAGCGGGAAGATCACCATGAAGCCGAAGATCTGCACCTTGTCCGGCTCGCTCACCAGCACGCCGACCAGGACCGAGATCCAGGCCGCGGCCAGGGAGAAGGCCAGCAACAGGGCGAACGCGCCGAGCAGCCCGACGATCCCGTTGTCGCCCAACCGGAACCCCAACACCATCCCGACCCCGAGCAGGAGCGTCACCGACCATGCCTGCTTGACGGTGTCGGCGAGGATCCGACCGGCCAGCGGCGCCCACCGCGCGATCGGGAGCGACCGCAGCCTGTCGAAGACCCCCTTGGTCAGGTCGTGGTTGAGCCCGAACCCGGTGGTCATGGTGGCGAAGAAGGCGTTCTGCACGATGATGCCGGGCAGCGCGAACAGCAGGTAGTCCCCGGGTGAGCCGGCGATCGCCCCACCGAAGACGAAGGTGAACAACAGCACGAACATCACCGGTTGGATGCTCAGGTCGAGCAGCTCCATCGGGTTGTGCTTGATCTGGACCAGACTGCGCCAGGCCAGGGTCATCGTGTGTTGCAGCCCGGCGACGGTGCTCGGTCGACGCGACGGCGTCAGCGGAGGGGCGGTGGTGGCGGTGGCGGTCATGCTGCGGTCTCCTCCGGAGCGGTGTCGGACAGGGTGTCCTGCTCGGCCCGCTGACCGGTCAGGGAGAGGAAGACCTCGTCGAGGCTGGAGCCGCGCAGGGACAGCTCGGCCACGGCGACCCCGGCCTCGTCCAGCCGACGCACCACGGTGGCGAGCACCCCGGGGTCGTTGACCGGGACCCGTACGGTCTGCTGGGTGACGTCCGGGACGCTGCCGGCGGCCGCCCCCGCGACGGCCACGACGGTGGGCAGGTCGGCCGGGTCGACCGGCCGGACCGAGAGACTCTGCCCACCCGTCTTCGCCTTCAGCTCCTCCGGGGTCCCCTGGGCGATGACCCGGCCGTGGTCCACCACTGCGATCTCGCCGGCCAACTGGTCGGCCTCCTCCAGGTACTGGGTGGTGAGCAGGACGGTGACCCCGTCGGCGACGAGCGACCGGACGATGTCCCACAGCTCGTTGCGGCTGCGCGGGTCCAGCCCGGTGGTGGGCTCGTCGAGGAAGAGCACCTGGGGCCTGCCCACCAGACTGGCCGCCAGGTCGAGGCGGCGGCGCATCCCACCCGAGTAGGTCTTGGCCGCCCGACCGGCGGCGTCGGTCAGGTGGAAGTCGGCGAGCAACTGCCGGGCCCGGTCACGCGCCTGCGCCCGCCCCATGCCGAGCAGCCGACCGATCAACAACAGGTTCTCGCTGCCGGTCAGGGTCTCGTCGACCGAGGCGTACTGCCCGGTCAGGCCGATGAGCCCGCGCACCCGGTGGGCGTCGCGGCGCACGTCGAAGCCGGCCACCGTGGCGTGCCCCTCGTCGGCTTCGAGCAGGGTGGCGAGGACCCGTACCGAGGTGGTCTTGCCCGCCCCGTTCGGGCCGAGCAGCCCGAAGACCGTACCGGTCGGGACCAGCAGGTCGACACCGGCGAGGGCGGTCGTCGACCCGAACCGGCGCACCAACCCCTCTGCCCGAATTGCGTACTCCATCACGTCTCCCGTCGTCCGTTGACCGCCACACCCTGCCCTACCGGTGTGACAAGCCGCCGAGGCCCGGCTGACCCTACGGCGACGGGAGCCTACTTTCACCTGATATTCGCTGGTCAAGGTCGGCACGACGACGACCGCCGCCGCCCCGGGACGGGGACGGCGGCGGGCCGGGGGACGACTGCGGGTCAGGCCAGGTTCGACGAGCGGGGGTACGCGTCGGCCGGGTCGGTCAACACGTTCACCAGGTACGGCACTCCGGCGGCGAAGGCCCGCTCCAGCGCCGGACCCAGATCGGTGGCCTTGGCGACCGTCTCCCCCGCCCCGCCGAGCGCCTCGACCACCCTGTCGTAGCGCAGTTCGGGTTGCAGGTCGGCGGCGACGTCGTAGCCGTACATGGCCTGCATCGGGTGCTTCTCCAGGCCCCAGATGCCGTTGTTGCCCACCACGATCACCACTGGCAGCCCCTGCCGGACCAGCGACTCGGCGTCCATCAGCGAGAAGCCCGCCGCGCCGTCGCCCATCAGGACGCAGATCTGCCGGTCCGGGTGGCTCACCCGGGCCCCCATCGCGTAGCCCATCCCGGTGCCCAGGCACCCGTACGGCCCGGGGTCGAGCCAGGTGCCGGGCTGCGCCGGTTCCAGGTACTTGCCCGCGTACGAGACGAAGTCCCCGCCGTCGCCGATGGTGATCGCGTCCGGGGCGAGGACCCGGCGCAGCTCGCCGTAGACCCGGGCGGGCCGGATCGGGTCGGTGTCGGCGGACATCGCCTCGGCGTCGCGGGCCTTCGCCGCCTCCTCGACGGTACGCAGCTGCGCGATCCAGTCGGCGTGGTCGACCCGATTGCCGGGGTGGTCGGCGAAGGCGGTCAGGACGAGCCGGAGGTCCCCGGCCGGGGCGGCGGCCGGCTGGACGTGCTGGGCGCGTTGGCCAGGGGAGTCGACGACGTGCACCACAGCGGCGTCGCCGAAGTCACCGAACCCGAGCCGGAAGTCCAGTGGGGTGCCGACCACCACCACCAGGTCCGCGCCCCCCAGGGCGGCCCGGCGGGCCTTGGCGAAGGCGAGCGGGTGCTCGGGGGGTAACGCCCCCCGACCCATGCCGTTGGTGAAGACCGGCACCTGCAACGCCTCGGCGGCGGCGCGCAGCGCCTCCACAGCGTCGCCGGTCCAGACGTCGGAACCGGCCACGATGACCGGACGGTGCGCCCCGGCGATCAGCCCGGCCGCCCGGGCGACCTCGTCCGGATCGGCCTCGACCGGGGCGACGGGGGCGGCGACGGGGGCGGCGACGTCGGCCACCGAGAAGACGACCTCCAGGGGGAGGTCCAGGAAGACCGGCCCCCGGTGCGGGGTGAGGGCGGCGGTCACCGCAGCCCCGACCGCCCGGGGGATGTCGTCGGTGGCGAGGACCGTCTCGGCGTGCTTGGTCACCGGGGCGACCAGCGGTACGTGGTCGATCTCCTGGAGGCTGCCGGAGCCCCAGCGGAACGCCGGAGCCCGCCCGCCGAGCACCACCACCGGAGAGGCGTTGAAGTACGCGCTGGTCAGCCCGCTGATCCCGTTGGTGACCCCGGGTCCGGCGGTGAGGACGGCCAGGCCGGGACGACGTTGCAGCTTGGCCACCGCCTCGGCGGCGAAGACGGCGGACTGCTCGTGCCGGACGTCGTGGATCGGGAAGCCGGTGGCGTGCGCGGCGTCGTAGAGCGGGAAGACGTGCCCACCGGAGAGGGTGAACATCTCACGGACGCCGTACGCCCGCAGCGCCGCGAGCGCCAGCTGACCGCCGTGACCTTCGATCCGCTCCGCCATGTGCGCCCCTTCAACGTCGGCTCGACCGGACCACCACGTTACTGGCCGGTAGGCGGAATGTGAACCACCCCGGCGGCCCCGGGGCGCGCCCGGTCAGCGACCTGTGAAGTCGGGGCGGCGCTTCTCGACGAAGGCGGCCATTCCCTCCCGACGGTCGTCGGTGGCGAAGAGCCCCGCGAAGAGCTGACTCTCCCAGGCCAGCCCGGAGGCCAGGTCCATCTCCAGTCCACCGTCGACGGCGAGTTTCGCCGCCCGCAGGGCCTGGGCCGGCCCGGTCAGGAACGGCGTGACCAGCTCGACGGCGGCCGCGTAGACCTCGGCGGCCGGGACGACCCGGTCGACCAGGCCGATCCGCAGGGCCTCCTGTGCGTCCACCATCCGACCGGTCATGACCAGGTCCTTGGCGCGGGCCGGGCCGACCAGGCGGGCCAGCCGCTGGGTGCCGCCCGCCCCCGGGATCACCCCCAGCTTGATCTCCGGCTGACCGAGCTTGGCGTCCTCGGCGACCACCCGCCAGTCGCAGGCCAGAGCCAGTTCACACCCGCCGCCGAGGGCGTACCCGGTGATCGCGGCGACCACCGGCTTGCCGATCCGGGCGAACGCACCGAGCGCCCCGGACAGCTCCGCCGCCCGCTCCGACATGTCCACGTAGGACATGTCGGCCATCTCCTTGATGTCGGCACCGGCGGCGAAGACCTTCTCCCCGCCGTACACGATGACCGCACGGACCAGCGGGTCGACGGCGGCGGCCGTGGCCGCGGCGCGCAACTCCTCCTGCACCTGGGTGTCGAGGGCGTTCATCGGGGGTCGGTCCAACCGGATGGTGCCGATGCCGTCCCGGGTCTCCAACCGCACGAACTCGCTCACGCCGCCCCCTCACGTCGTTCGGCGTCGCCGTGGCCATCGACGATGACGGTTCGCTCACACCGCTCGCTCACGCCGCCCCCTCCACTTCCTCGTCGAAGTCGCGTGCCAACCATAAGGCTCCCGCCGCCGGTACAGATAGCCTGGTGGGAGCCCAGCCAGCGGAGCAGCCTCGATGACGATCCACTACGACGACCCGTCCGTGCAGGTGACTGCGACGACCATCTGGGTCGACGGGAACACCTATCAGTTGTCCGAAGTCGATGAAGTGTGGCACCGACAGGGCAGCCGGTCCTGGCGGGTCCTCGCCGGGCGGGGCGCCCTCGGCGCGGCGTTGGCCGCCCCGATCGTCGCCGCGATCCTCGGGGTGCTCCTGGCGCTCTGGCTCGACGCGTCGGTGACCGTCACCGTCGCCATCGTCGGCGTCGCCACCCTGGTCGGGTTGGGTGTCGGCCCGCTCGCCGACACCCTCTTCGAGTACTTCGACAGGTCGTACGCCCGGGGCAGTCGCCAGCGGGAGTTGTGGATCCGCTGGCGGGGTGCCCCGGTCCAGCTCCTGAGCACCGGCGACTCCCTCCGGTTCGGTCAGATCTACCGGGCCCTGCAACGCGCCATGGAGAACCTGCACTCCCAGCGTCGCCGCTGACCGGTTACCCGCCGGGTCGAGGCGGAGGTGGCGGAGGTGCCCCGGCCGGTCCCCGACGGGACGGCCGAAGTCGGCCAGAGCGGTTAGACTTAGTGATGGCCCTCTATTACCGGGACGACACGGTGCAGGTGACCTCCGAGTCGATCCGGTCGGGTGGTGTCACAGTCGCGATCGACGAGGTGACCTACGTCTGGCACGCGCGGGGGCGCAAGACCCTCGCCGTCCGGGGTCGGGTCATCGGCCGCAACGTCCTGGTGCTGCTGCTCTCCCTGCCCCCGCTGGTGGCCCTGATCTGCGTGATCTCGCTGCTCTGGTCGGCCCAGGACCGGGGGAACTGGACGACCGCGCTGATCGTGCTGGCCGCGATGGCCGTCGGGGCACTGGCCCTGACGCCCTTCCTGGAGCTGCCGCTGAGCTGGCTCGACAGGTCGTACGAGCGCGGCAACCAGGTGCACGAACTCTGGGTGCAGTACCGGGGGAAGGAGTTGATGCTGCTCCGCACCCCCGACGCGCTGCGGTTCGGGCAGATCTACCGGGCCGTGCAGCGCGCCAGCGAACAGCGGGGCGAGTTCGGATGACCTGGCGTCCCGACGCACACTTGGTCCCATGGTGATCCCCCTTCCCCGGCCGGCCGCGATGGTCGACCTCACCCGGTCCGCCCTCGATCAGGCGCTCGGCTCGGCCGCCTCACTCGCCGCCGTGCCCGCCCGCGCGTTCGCGGTGCTCGACAGCGTCGACACCCTGATCACCCGGATCAACGGGGTGGTCGACCGGATCGAGGAGACCCTTGACCGGACCGACCGGGTGGTGGCCGAGGCCGGGACGGCGGTCCGCGACGTGGCGGTGATCAGCGCCGCAGCGACCACGGCGATCGAGAACGCCACCGAGGTCGCCACCGCCGCCGCCCGGGTGGTCGACGAGGCCCAGCGGGTCTCCACCGCCGCCGCCGTGGTGGTGGGGAAGGCCGAGCAGGCCGCGTCCGCCGCCGCCACCGTCGTCGCCGAGGCCGGGCAGGTGGCGGACGGGGCGGCCACTGTCGTCGCCCGGGCCGAAGCGGTGACCGACCGGGCCGCCGGGACGATCGCCGCCGCGCAGGGTGCGACGGTGACCGCCACCGAACTCCTCGACGCGTACGAACCGACACTGCGTCGAGGTGCCCCGATGGCGAACCGGTTCGTCGAGGAACTCAGCCAGGAGGAGGTCACGGCGGCGATCCGGCTCGTCGACGAGCTGCCCAAGCTCAAGGAGCACCTCACCGCCGACATCCTGCCCATCCTGGCCACCCTGGACCGGGTCGGCCCGGACGTGCACGACCTCCTCGACGTCACCCGCGACCTCAAGCTCGCGGTGGCCGGCATCCCCGGGCTGGGGATGTTCCGTCGACGCGGGGCACGCCTCAGCGACGAGCAGAGCTGACCGCCGGAGCACGAGCCGGGCGGGACCGCAGTCCGGCCGGGCCGCGCCGGAGCCCGGATCCTCGCGGGGACCCCAACCCCGCCCGGCCCGGGCGAAGCCTCGCGGGGAACCGGCCCGACCGGCCGCGCCGCAACGAGCTGAGACGCAGCACGGCCGGTGCCGCGCCGGTCAGGCGGGGACGTAACCCGGGCGGTGCAGTTCGTCGATCTCGACGACCTCCCGGCCGAGCGGCCAGAACGCGGCCGGGACCAGCTTGAAGTTCGCGATACCGAACGGAATCCCGATGATGGTGAAGCAGAGGGTCACCCCGGCGATGATGTGGCTCAGCGCCAGCCACCAGCCGGCCAGCACCACCCAGAGCACGTTGCCCAGACCCGAGCCGACCCCGATGCCCGGCTTCGGCACCAGCGTCCGACCGAACGGCCAGAGCGAGTAGACAGCCAGCCGCAACGAGGCGACCCCGAAGGGAATCGTCACCACGAGCAGGAAACAGATCACGGCGGCGATGCCGTAACCCACCGCCAGCACCAGACCACCACCGAAGATCAACCAGAGTACGTTGAGCAGCAACCTCATGCACCAATGGTGCCTGGGCGGCACAACCGTCCGACCCGTACGGGCCTCGGCATCGACCGGGATGCCCGTGCGCCGGGAAGACCGGCCCCTGCCCGTCGGACGACGACAGGGGCTCCCGAGCCGGTCGGACAGCGCGAATCAGACCGCCCGCGTCAGGCGGCGCGGGCGGTCCACCTGTCGCCACGCCGCTCCACAGTCAGCGGCAGGCCGAAGGTCTCCGACAGGTTGTCCCCGGTCAGGGTCTGCTCCAGCAGTCCCTGGGCGACCACTCCCCCGTCGCGCAGCAGCAGGGCGTGGGTGAACCCGGGTGGGATCTCCTCCACGTGGTGGGTCACCAGGACCAGGGCCGGGGCGTCCGGGTCCTGGGCCAGCTCGGCCAGGCGGGCGACCAGGTCCTCGCGGCCCCCGAGGTCGAGACCGGCGGCCGGCTCGTCGAGCAGGAGCAGCTCCGGGTCGGTCATCAACGCCCGGGCGATCTGCACCCGCTTGCGCTCCCCCTCGGAGAGGGTGCCGTAGGCCCGTTCGGCCAGCCCGCTCACCCCGAACTGGGCCAGCAGGGCCCGGGCGCGCGACTCGTCGTACCTGTCGTAGTCCTCCCGCCACCGGCCCACCACCGACCACGCGGCGGTGACGACCACGTCGGCAACCCGCTCCTCGGCCGGGATCCGCTCGGCCAGCGCGGCAGTGGAGAGCCCGATCCGGGTACGCAGTTCGTTGACGTCGGTACGGCCGATCCGCTCACCGAGGACGTGGGCGGTCCCGGCGGTCGGATGCAGCTGCCCGGCGGCCAGCTTCAGCAGGGTGGTCTTCCCGGCCCCGTTGGGCCCCAGGACCACCCACCGTTCGTCCAGTTCGACCCGCCAGTCCACGTCGTGCAACAGCGGGGAACCGGATCGGCGGACCCCGACGGTCTCGAGGCTGACCACCAGGTCGGCGTCCACGGACGACGATGCGGATGCGGCACCACCGGCGCCGGAGATCAGGTCAGTGTGCACCCGTCCATCCAATCACGCACCGCCGGGCCGCCCCCCAGGGGCGGCGGTTCGGCTCTAGGCTGAGGCGCCGTGTCGTTGGTCACCCCCGTCGGAAGGACGGTCCATGTCGTATCCGTGCGCCCCGTCGAGCCCCCGGCCCACCGGGTGAGCCCGGTCATCGAGATCGCCGGGCTGCGCAAGACGTTCCGGAGTCTGCGCCACGGCCCCCGGGTCGCCGTGGACGGCTTCGACCTGCACGTCGAGGCGGGGCAGGTGCACGGGTTCCTCGGCCCCAACGGTTCGGGCAAGACCACGACCCTGCGGGCCCTGCTCGGGCTGGTCCGCGCGGACGCCGGTGAGATGACGGTGCTCGGCGTACGCACTCCGCACCACCTGCCCAGGGTGACAGGGCGGTTGGGCGCGATCGTGGAGACCCCGCAGTTCTTCGGCAACTTCACCGGACACCGGACGCTACGGCTGCTGGCCGTCGCCGGTGGGGTCCCGGTCAGCCGGGTCGACAGGGTGCTGGAGCTGGTGGGGCTGCGCGACCGGGGCCACGACCGGGTCCGGGGTTACTCGCTCGGGATGCGGCAACGCCTCGCGGTCGCCTCGGCGTTGCTGAAGGACCCGGAGCTGCTGATCCTTGACGAACCGGCGAACGGGCTGGACCCGGCGGGCATCCGGGAGATGCGTGACCTCACCCGGTCGCTGGCCGAGTCGGGGGTGACGGTGCTGTTGTCCAGCCACATCCTCGCCGAGGTCCAACTCATCTGCGACCACGTCACGATCATCTCGGCCGGGCGTCGGGTGGCGACCGGTCGGGTCGACGACGTCCTAGCCGGGTTCGACAGGCACGAGGTCCGGGTCGGGGTCGCCGAGCCCGCCCGCGCCGTCGAGTTGCTGCGCGCCGCCGGGCTCCCGGTCCGGGAGGAGGACGACCACCTGGTGGTCGGCGGGACCGAGGATCCGGAACTGATCGCCCGGACCCTCGGCGAGCAGGGGGTGTGGGTTCGGGAGTTGACCCCGCTCCGCCCCGACCTGGAGAGCGCCTTCCTGGAACTGACAGGCACGTCCGCCACCCCGGCACTGCCCCGGCAGGTGGACGACGCCACGGCCCGCGACTCCGTCATCGACCTCGGTGCGTCCGAGGCCGACACCGCAAGGATGGACACGTGAACCTCGTCCGGGCCGAGTTGGAACGGCTGGGTTCCCGCCGTTTCGTGCAGCTCATGCTGGTGTTGCTACTGCTGGCCTTCGGGATCACCACGGCCACCACCCTCGCCGGTTCGCACCGGCCGTCGGTCACCGAGGTGCAGAACGCCCGGGCCGCGGCGGCCCAGGAGATCCGAGGGATGGAGCTGGAGTACGAGCGGTGCGTGGCGCAGCTGCAGGGGCAGCGGCCGGCCGACGACTTCGGCACCGACAAGTACCCCACGTCCTGCTCGCCGTACGACCCCGGGCAGTTCGACAGGCTTCCGATCGCCACCGACTACCTCGACGGCGTGTTCGTCTTCGCCAACGAGGCCGAGCCCCTGCTCTACTTCCTCATCGCCTACCTGGTGCTCTTCGGGTTCCTGGTCGGGGCCTCGTTCATCGGGGCCGACCTCAACTCCGGCGGGGTGGTGAACCTCCTGCTGTGGCGGCCCCGCCGACTGACTGTCCTCGCCACCAAACTCGGTACGCTGCTCGTCACGCTCCTGCTGCTGTCCGTCGTCGCCTCGGCGGTCTACCTCGGGGCGTTCTGGACGATCGGGCAGTTGGCAGGTCTGCCGGGCACGGTCGACGGGGAGTTCTGGCGGTCCCTGGGCACCCTGCACGGCCGGGGTGTGGTGCTGGCCCTGATCGCCGGTGCGACCGGTTTCGCCCTCGCCACGCTGGGTCGGCACACCGCCGCCGCCCTGGGCACCGTGGCGGCGTACGCGGTGGTGTGGGAGCTGGGTGCCCGGCTGGTGATGGAGATCGTCGGCGTCGAGCGGGTGGACCAGCTGATGCTCACCAGCCACGTCGGGGCGTGGCTCAACGGCCGGGTCGAGTTCTGGGACGGGGCGGACTGCGGTCCCCACGGCTGCGTCGGGTCGTACGAGATCACCTCGGGGCCGGCGCTGGTGGTGCTGCTCGGGGTCGCCGGGGTGCTCTGCGCCGCTGCCTTCGCCCTGTTCCGCCGCCGCGACCTGATCTGAGACCGACAGCTGCGGACCGGGCCGGGATGGGGGTGGGGCGGTCAGCCGACGGTCGAGCCGAAGACCTCGTCGCGGACGGCGTCCAACGCGGTCCAGAGCGCCCCGTGCAGGATCGGCTCCTCCGCCAGCCCCGTCGTCACCACCCGGGGTTTGACCAGGGTGATCGCCGCCACCTCGCGCTGGACCCGGTCGGCCAGGGCCGCGCCGCCGGCCTGCCCCACCTCACCGGCGAGCACCACCAGCGGCGGGTCGAGCACCACACAGGTGCCGGCCACCCCGAGGGCGAGTCGACGGGCCAGTTCGTCGAGGAAGGGCTCACCGGCGGTGCCGGCGGCGACCCCGGCGCGTACCGCCTCGGCGGCGGTGGGAGCGTCGAAACCGTGCTCGGCCGCCACCGCCCGTACCGCGTCGGCCGCCGCCAGCTGTTGGAACGCCGGCTTGGCGCGGCGGGAGACGTCCCGGGGGATCGGCACGCCGGGCACCGGTAGGTAGCCGATCTCCCCCGCCGCCCCGGTGCTGCCGTGGTGCAGTCGACCGCCGAGCATGATCGCCAGGCCGACACCGGCCCCGACCCAGATCAGGGCGAAGTCCGACACCCCCCGCCCCGCTCCCGCCCGGGCCTCGGCGACCGCGGCGAGGTTGACGTCGTTTGCGAACACGACCGGGATCTGGAGATCCTCCCGGAGGGCGGCGAGCAGTCCCCGGTGCCATCGGGGGAGGTCGAACGCGAAGGTGATGTCCCCGGTGCCCGGATCGACGAGGCCGGGCGTGCCCAGCACCACCCGCCGTACGCTCGACAGCTCCGCACCGGCGCTGCCGGCGGCCTGGACCACTGCGGTGTGCACCACGCCCACCGGGTCGTCGGTGTCGCCGGTGGACTGTTCCACCCGGCCGAGGACCGTTCCGGTGATGTCGGCGCAGGCGGCCACCACCCGGTCCGCGCCGACGTTCACCCCGACCACGTGTGCGCTGCCCGGACGAACCGCGTAGAGCTGCGCGTTCGGACCCCGCCCACCGGCCCGCTCGCCGACCCGGGTCACCAGCCCCCGCTCCTCCAGCCGCTCCACCAGTTGGGAGGCGGTGACCTTGGACAGGCCGGTCAGCTCACCGAGCCGGGCCCGGGTGAGGGGACCCTGTTCCAGGAGCAGCTCCAGCGCCGCACGGTCGTTGAGCGCCCGCAACAGGCGGGGCGTGCCGGGCAGCCGGGTCGCACTCATGCCACGTCCTCTGGTCGTCGTGGAGTCGTACGCTCCTGCGGATGGGTGCCTTAGCGTAGCGGCCGACCCGGCGGGAAAGAGGCCGGGCGAGACGGTCCCGGGGCGGGCCGGGCGGCACGACACGGCAGGCGGCAGGAGGCGGCGGGTGGGCTCGGATCCGGGACTGCGGCGAATGGTGCTCGGCACGCTGTTGGCCGCCTACCGGGGGCCGCACCCGCCGCCCTGGGCGGTCGACCTGGTCGCCGAGGGTCTGGCCGGACACGCCCTGTTCGGTACGAACGTGGAAACGTTGTCGCAGGTGGCGGTCAGTACCGCCGCCCTGCGGGCCGCCCGCTCGGACGTCCTGGTGGCGATCGACGAGGAGGGCGGGGACGTCACCCGGTTGGCGCACGCCACCGGCAGCCCCTATCCCGGCAACGCCGCGCTGGGGGTGGTCGACGACGTGACGTCGACCCGGCTGGTGTACGAGTCGATCGGGGCGGAGCTGGCCCGGGTGGGGGTCACGGTGAACCTGGCCCCCACAGTCGACGTGAACACCGCCGACGACAACCCGGTGATCGGGGTCCGGTCCTTCGGGTCCGACCCCGCTCGGGTGGCCGCCCACGCCGCCGCCGCAGTGGCCGGGTTGCAGGCCGCCGGGGTCTCCGCCTGCGCGAAGCACTTTCCCGGCCACGGGGCCACAGTCACCGACTCGCACCTGCAGCTGCCCACCGTCGACGTACCGGTGGAGGTGCTGCGGGAGCGCGACCTCCCGCCCTTCGGGGCGGCGGTCGCAGCCGGGGCCAGGGCGGTGATGACCGCGCACATCCGGGTACCGGCGCTCACCGGGGAGGTGCCCGCGACGTTCAGCCGGGCCGTCCTGGTCGACCTGCTGCGCGGTGAGTACGCCTTCACCGGGGCAGTGGTCACCGACGCCCTGGAGATGAAGGGTGCGGCGGCGGTCGCCGGTGGGGTGGGACCGGCCGCCGTGCGGGCCCTCGCGGCGGGCGCGGACCTGCTCTGCATCGGGGCCCGGGTGGACGCCGCCCTGGTCGAGGAGGTCGTCGCCGAGATCGTCGCCGGGCTCGGCGACGGCCGGCTGGACCGGGCCCGGGTCGAGGAGGCGGCCGGTCGCGCCGCCTGGCTGGCCGCCGCCACCGCCAGGAGACCGCCCGCCGGGTCCACCCCCGACCACCACCTCGGGTACGCCGCCGCCCGCCGTGCGGTCCGGGTGGAGGGTCACCTCGACGGCCTGCACCGGCCCCTCGTGGTGCAGGTGCACGCGACGTCGACCCGAGCGCTGGAACGGGTCCCGTGGGGGCTCGGCCCGCACCTGACCGACGTCGAGCAGACCCGGGTGGTGGCCGCCGAGACCTCGACAGAGAGTCTGCGTCAGCTCGCCGGGCAACGGCCGATCATCCTGGTGGGCCGCAACCTGCACCGGCTTCCCGGCGCCACCGAACTGGTCGGCTCCCTGGCCGCCGTCCATCAGGTGGTCGTGGTGGAGTTGGGTTGGCCGGGGCGGTGGCGGCCGACGGGGGCACGTGCCTTCGTCGCGACGTACGGCGCGAGCCACGCCAACTGTCGGGCGGCGGCCGAGGTGCTCGGGCTGACCCACGGCAAATCGCCTTCTGCACGCTGAACCGCCGACCTGCCCCGACTGACAGCGTGGCCGAACCGCCTGCATGCACGCTGCGCTACCTGACCAGTTCTCGCAGTGTCCCACAAAGCTCCAGGTCAAGTCCGTTACTGGACAGATCAAAACGAGGTTCGACCCCTTGCTCGACCGCACCCCGATACGTAGCGTTACGGCTATCGGCTCCGCCATCCGCCGCCCACGGCAGGGCCGGGGAGGACAGTGCTGCGGGGCGTGGATCCGGCCCGGGATCCACGACCCGCGCCTGTTCGCCACCCCCGTCGCCACCTTCGCGGACCATGACCCATACCGATGCGTTCCGACCCGACTCCGGGCGGAGGGCCATGACATCGAGCACTATTCATATTGATTTCCATACATGGAAAAGTTCCTCTGAAAAGGTGGTGAGCATGCGGGATGAGTCGAGCAAGCAGCACCGGCCGGACGGCACGGCAGCCTTCGAGGCCCCGGGGTCGACCCAGGGGTTCCCGGTGCAGCCGCCCTACCACGGCCTCCGGAGCGACACCGCCGCTCTCGACTGGGAAGAGCTGAACGCCCTACCGACGGGCTGGTCGACCCGGCGCGGACTGGGCACCTGCTGACAATCGGGGTCACCGGGCGGGTCCAGCGCCGGTTTTCGCACACCTGTCGGGTAGCTTCTCCTGGTCCGATCCACCGGTACGACAGGAGAAGCTCCGCGCATGGGCAAGAAGACGATCCACGTCTCCGACTTCAGCGGCACGGTCCTTGAGGCCGACGACGAGATGGTTCGCGTCGTGGTGCTGGAGCACCCTGACCTGGTCGCCGGGCCCGTACGGCTGGACGCCACCCCGACCGAGGTGGAGCAGATCGACGACGCCACGCTCGACGTCGCGGTGGTCGAGATCCACGACGGGCTCGACGGGGGCGAACCGCGCCGGGTGGTGCTCAACGCCAGCGAGTTCGACTCCATGGCGACCGACGTGCCGATGGCCCAGCTGCTCAGGACGGCCGAGCGGGTCAAGCCGCCGAAGGCCCGCAAGAGCGCCGAGAAGATCGACTACGGCACCATCGAGCACGCCGGCAAGCCGCACCGGGGCCGGGTCACCGAGGAGGAGGCCCGGTTGGTCCGGGAGCAGCTCGACGAGGTCAACAAGCGCCTCGCCGACGCCGGCCTGCGCCAGATCGACCCGACGGACCCGGACCACGCCACCCGGTACGCCTTCGACCAGCCCACCCAACCCGACCAGCCCACCCAACCCGCCTGACCCGACGCCTTCCCTGGCATCCCCGGCACCCCGCCACCCCCGGGCGGTCCCGGGCGGTCCCGGACGACCCGGCCGTCGGGCGGTCCCGGCCCTCCGGGCGGCCTGGCCGACCGGCCACAAGCCACCCCCGGCAATCCACGGCCCCCGACCCATCCGGTCGGGGGCCGTTTCGATGCACAGACCCTTCGAGATCTTGGACAGTTTCCGTTCGGAGCGAACGTCATCTGTGCAAGATCTCGAAGGGAGTGGGCGGGCGACGGGGCTGATCAGCGGGAATTCGTTGACGATCATCGATTGAGATCGTTACATTTCTCAACTAACAGGGAAAGCGCTTGCCACCACCGCTGCTCCACCGCTGCTCCACCGACAGGCGCCTCCACCCCGCGCACCTCCGTCCCGAGGAGTGACAGATGCGTCGCGAGCACCATCCGAGCACCCGACCCGTACGGCGGATCGGCCTGACGGCCGTCGCCACCCTCACCCTCGCCGCGGCCACCGCCGCGGCCACCGCAGCGGTTGTCGCCCCGGCCACCGCCCTGGCGGCCACTGTCGACCCCAACACCAGCTACGTGCTGGTCAACCGGCACAGCGGCAAGGCGATGGACCTGTACGACTGGGCCACCACCGACGGCGCCCCGGTCAACCAGTTCACCCGCAACGACCTGGCCGTGCAGCAGTGGCGCTTCGTCGACGTGGGCAGCGGCTACCACCAGATCCGGTCGGTGCACAGCGGCAAGGTGCTGGAACTCCCGAACGCCACCGACGGGACCCGGCTCGTGCAGAACACCGCAGCCGGCGGCAACACCAGGCAGCACTTCCGGCTCGCCGACTCCGAGGGGGGTCACGTCCGGCTGATCAACAGGCACTCCAACAAGGCAGTCGAGGTGTGGGAGTGGTCCACCGCCGACGGCGGCACCATCGCCCAGTACCAGGACCTCGACGGCTGGAACCAGCAGTGGCGGTTGACCCCGCTGGGCAGCAGCAGCGCCTGCGGCGGCGGCTCATTCAACGCCGAGGCCGTACTCAACGGGAGCACCTGGACCGCCCGCAACGGCGGCAGCACCGTCTACACCGGGACCGACATGCGGGCCGCAGTGCAGGCGGCGATCGGCAGCCTCAGCGCCGGCCGGACCAGCAAGCAGCGGGTGGTGGTCCGGGGCTCCGGGTCGATCAGCGCGAACTCCCGGATCTCCCTGCCCAGCTACACCACCATCGACGTGTGCGGCACCATCGACGTCACCGGAACCGGCTCGGGTGACCAGGCCCCCATCTACTCCCGGGGCACCACCCAGGTCGAGGTGCAGAACCTGACAGTCACCGGAAGCCCCCTGTACGGGATCTTCATGCGCAACGTCACCGAGGTGACCCTCGGGCAGATCGACATGCGGCTCTCCCGGGGCCTCGGCGTCCGCATCGACAACCGGGGCGACACCAGCCAGTGGTCCCGCAACATCAGGATCAACAACGTGTACGTCTCCGGAGCGAGCTCCCACGCGGTGGAGACGTACGGGGTGGACGGGCTGACCGTCGGCACCGTCACCGCCCGCAACGTCGGGGAGTCCGGTCTGCTGCTCAACCAGACAATCAACGCCACCGTCACCACCGTCGACGCCGAGAACGCCGGGGCGGGCACCGGGTACGCCGCCTTCCGGATGGCCAACCGCAACGGGCGGGTCGGCTCCAGCTACCCGACCAACATCAGGGTCGGCACGGTGAAGGCACGCGGCGGGGGGCGGGGCATCTTCTGCGTCTCCGAGTCCGGGGGCGCGACGATCGACCGGGTCGACATCGCCAACACCGGCAACAACGCCGTCCTCATCGAGAACTGCTACGGGGTGAACATCGCCGCCAACGGGGGCACCATCAGCGGGGGCGGGGAGGTCCGACTGGCGGCCCGCAGCGAGTTCCCCGGTAACCGGGACATCGCCCTGCGGAACTTCACACTGACCAACAGCCGGATCACCGAGAGCCCCTGCACCACCAACCTGACCATCAGCAACGTCACCCTGAACAACTCGACGATCAACCGCTGCTGAGCCTCGGTCCGGCCCGTCCGGCCGCCGCCGACCCGGGTCGGCGGCGGCCGTGTCGTACCCTCCTTCGGACGCGGGAGGTGCGACGATGCGGCTGTCGGTGGGGTGTGCGATGTGGACGCACAAGCAGTGGCAGGGCCGGCTGACGACCCACCCCCTGCCGGCCCACGAACGGCTACGGCACTACGCGAGCTGGTGTGACGCGGTCGAGGGGAACACCACCTTCTACGCCACCCCGACCCGGGAGACCGTCGCCACCTGGGCGGAGCAGACCGATCCGGGCTTCCGGTTCGTGGTCAAACTCCCCAAACCCGTCACCCACGAACGTCGGCTCACCGACGTGGACGAGCCGATGCGCGCCTTCCTGGACGCGATGGAACCGCTCGGCCCCCGGGTCCACGCCCTCTGGATCCAGCTACCGGCCTCCTTCGGCCCCACCGACCTGCCGACCCTCGCCCGGTTCCTGCGCCGTCTCCCCGAGGCCCACCGGTCCGCCGTCGAGGTCCGGCACCCCGACTTCTTCACCGACCCCCAGGCGTCGAAGCTCCTCGAAGGGGTCCTCGGTGACGTCGACGCCGAGTGGGTCCCCTTCGACACCACCGAGTTCTTCCGTACCCCGCCGAGCAGTGACGCCGAGCGGGACGCCTGGCTGAAGAAGCCGCGCACGCCGCTGCGTACCACCGCCCTGACCGACCGACCGATAGTCCGTTACCTCGGGCGGGACGCCGAGGACCGTACCGTCGAGGGTTGGCAGCGGTGGGTCGGGACCGTGACCGACTGGCTCCGCGAGGGACGCTCACCGACGGTGTTCGTCCACACCCCGGACAACGCAGACGCCCCGGTCCTCGCCCGCCGCTTCCACGACGAGGTACGCGCCCGGGTCCCCGACCTCGCCCCACTCCCCACGCCGATCCCGCTCGAACGACCACTGACCCTGTTCTGACGCCCGTGCGACACCGACCACGGTCCGTCGCCCGGCGGCGGTCCGCCCTCCGCCGGGCGACGGGACGATCAGAGATAGACCACCCGACTGCGGCGGTCGGCGGTGACAGCGTCCAGGCCGGGGGCGTCGAGATCCACGTAGAGCTGGAGCAGTTGGACCACCGGGTCGAGGTTCACCCCCGCCGGGAGCGGAAGTTGGATGGTGTCGTTGTTCGGCCGGTTCGGTGAGCCGGAGGAGTCCCACACCGCGCGGACCACGTTGCCGTCCGGGCCGGTCGCCTCGACCTGGGCCCGCAGCGTCTTCGGGGTGCCGGTGGAATCGATGACCGCGGTGAACGATCCGGTCGCGGGGTCCTTGGTGACCGAGAACTTGACGCCACCGACCACCTGCACCACCGCCCCGATGGTCAGGCCGCGCACCGCGAAACTCAGGGTCCGGGCCAGCCCCCCGGTCGAGGCGAGGGAGGCCGGGTTGGGGGCCACGAAGACCTGACCGTCGGTGAACTGCTCAATGTCGGACTGGCACTTGTACGCGCCGCCCTTCGGCAGCGGCTGGTACACCCCCGTGTTCGACGCGGGCGCCGACTGGGTCAGGGTGTAGGAGAGCCCCACGTCCCCACCGGAGACGTTGTGCGCGTAGAGGGACGGCTCACCGTCGATGTTGATCACCTCGAACTGCACCCCACCGGTCTGGTACGGGTCGGACGTCTCCCCCCGCTGCGCCAGCACCAGCATCGGCAGGACGTTCGCCGCCACGCTCGCCACCTGCACCAGGGAGCCCAGCCAGTCGTCGAGCCCGGTCAGTCCGGCCCGTCCCGGCTTCACCGGCGCGGGGTCGGGAGCAGCCGCCGCACCGCCCGGTGCGACCAACCCGACGGTCGCGGCGGCACCGCCGAGGACTGCCGCGCCCCGCATCACGTCCCGGCGACTCACCGACCGACGACGGTGCTGTTCATCCTGCATCTCCGACCTCCGCATCCGGCTGTGGTGCGCCGTGAGGTCGGTGTCGCACCCCGCCGCCACACCATGGGTGCAGGTGATGCTACTCCCCGTAAACATCGAAATCCATCTTTGAAATGGGGGTGTGCCCGTCCGTCAACCCGGGCACGGCCGGTGAACGGCGGTGTCACCGGGCCCGCCGCCCTCCTCGGCCTCCCCCGACAGCCGGTACGGTGAACCGACCGAGGCCGGGCGGTCGGACGGTCCGGGGTGAGGGAGGGGCCGCGTGGCGTCCAGGGAAGCCGACATCGCCGAGGAGCAGGCGTACTTCGACGCGGCGGCGAAGCACCGCGACCGGCGCCGCGACGACCTGCGGAGGCTGCCGTCGGCTGCCGCGCACACCGGCGCCGCCGCCCACCTGCGCCGGTACGCCGACGCGGCCACGAAGGCGCTCGGCGCGGCGGACGAGGCGGTGGCGTTCGGCCGGATCGATGCCGAGTCGGGCGAGATCCGGTACGTCGGGCGGCACCTGATCCGGGACGCCGACGGCGAGGTGCTGGTGGTCAACTGGCACGCGCCGGCCGCCGCCGGCTGGTTCGAGGCCACTGTGGACAACCCCGCAGGAGTACGCCGCAAGCGCGCCTTCACCTGCACCGGAAACACCATCGAGGAGCTCACCGACACGATCCTGGCCGAAATCGCCGAGGCGGTGGACGCGCACCTGCTGGCCGAGCTGACCCGCGGGCGTACCGGCACCATGCGGGACATCGTGGCCACCATCCAGGCGGCCCAGTTCGCGCTGATCCGCGCCCCGCGCGACCAGGTGCTGGTGATCGAGGGCGGCCCCGGCACCGGCAAGAGCGCGGTGGCCCTGCACCGGGTCTCCTGGCTGCTGTTCCAGCACCGCGCCGAGATGTCGGCCCCGGACGTGCTGGTGGTCGGGCCGAACCCGACCTTCGTGCGCTACATCGGGCAGGTGCTGCCCGCCCTCGGCGACGAGGGGGTGGAGCTGTGCGACGTCGGCCGGCTCGCCCCGCAGGTGCCGCTCGGGCGCACCGAGCCGGACGCGGTCACCCGGATCAAGGGCGAGGCGCGGATGGCCGACCTGCTGGCCCGCGCACTGGACGCCCGGATCGGCACCCCCGACCCGGCCGAACGGCTGCTGGTCGGCGGCCGGTTCGTCACGATTCCCGGGGCCGAGGTCGCCGAGGCGCTCGCCGGGGCGCGGGCCGCCGCCCTGCTGTACTCCGGTCGGCGCCGGCTGCTCCGTGACCGGCTCTCCGCCCTGGTGGCCGCCCGCACCGGCGTCGACCCGGGCGGGGCCGACGCGGTCGGCAACCTGGCCGAACGGCTCTGGCCACAGCAGACCCCGACCGGTCTGCTGCGCGACCTGCTCGGCTCCACCGCCCGGCTGCGGGCCGCCGCCGGGGACGCGTTCACCCC
>NZ_JBEPEQ010000011.1:0-69275 GCF_040300925.1 Micromonospora sp. NPDC000207 | reverse complement strand
GCGTGCGGCACCGTCTGCGGCAGCGCGGCCCGCGCCTCGGCGGTCAAACCCCGCCCCACCGGTACGAACACCGTCGGCCGTACGCCGTCGGTGACCGGGAGCGACACCGCCCGGGCCCCGGTCTCCTCGGTCCACGCCACGGTGAACCCGCCGAGCAGGCAGGGTGCGACGTTGTCCGGGTGTCCTTCGATCTCGGCGGCCAACCGCAGCGTCGCCGCGTCGTCCAGTCGCCGCGTCCCGTCGACCACCAGCGCCCGGGCGAGCTGCACCCCGGCGACGATCGCCGCCGACGAGGAGCCCAGCCCACGCGCCTGCGGGATCCGGTTCACGCACTCCACGGCCAGCCCCGGCGGCTGCCCCCCGAGGACCTCGAACGTTGCCCGCATGGCCCGTACGACAAGGTGCCGGTCGTCGGCGGGAAGCTCGTCGGCCCCCTCACCGTGCACCGTCACCCGCACCCCACCGGTGGTCACCTCGGCGGCCACGTCGTCGTAGCGCCCGAGCGCCAGCCCCAGCGCGTCGAAGCCCGGCCCGAGGTTGGCGCTGGTGGCGGGGACCCGGACCCGCATCGGCCCGGTCTCGAATGTCGTCGGCACGGGCCCAGCCTATGGCCCGGCGACGACACCCCCGTCGCCCGCCCGGCCCCTGGGACGACTAGCGGCCGACCGGGGTGGGCTGCGGCTCGGGGACCGGGTCGGAGAGGGAGAGCCCCCGGGTGGCGATCCGCCAACCCACTGCATAGACCACGGTGACCAGCCCGCATCCGGCCAGGACCACCCGCTCGTCGACCAGGTCGACCACCGAGGCGACAGCCAGTTGGCTGACCGAGATGGCCAGGGTGGCGAGCATCATGTCGGTGGCGAAGACCCGTCCGCGCAACCGGTCGGGCACCTCTCCCTGAAGGGCGTAGTTGGACATCACCCAGTTGCTCCCGCCGGCGAAGTGGGCCACGAAGACCAGCAGGAGCACCAGCGGGAACCACCCGACCATCGAGGTGCCCAGGTAGGCCAGCCCGTAGAGCGCCATCGACCAGGCCAGGCCGGTGAGCAACCAGGACCGTCGGGTCAACACCCGGCGCATGAGGATCGGACCGACGAGGGCACCCGCCCCGCGTACCGCGAAGAGCAGTCCGGTGCCGAGCGCGCCGACGCCGTACACTCCGGCCAGCAGTGGGAAGACGGTCAGGACCCCGTTGCCCAGGCCGACCGCCGACTTCACAGTGACCAGCGCCAGCACCCGGGGACGGTGTCCGATGTAGACGAGGGCCTCCCGGATCGCCGCAGCGGTCCGCTGCCGGGGTCCGGTCTCGTCGCGGGGTGCCTGGAGGGGCCGGCGGATGACGGCGGTGAGGCCCGCCGCCACCACCAGGCCCAACCCCGCCACCCAGAAGCAGGCGTACGGCCCGACGACGGCACTGAGCAGGCCGCCCAGGGAGGAGCCGACGATGGTCATCGTCCCCCAGGCGGAACCGGCAACCGCGTTACCGGCGGCCAGTTCGTCGAGGTCGAGGACGTTCGGCAGGGCGGCCTGGGCGGCCGGCGAGTAGAAGGCCTTCGCCACCGCGATCACGCCGATCCCCACCAACGCCAGCCAGGCGGTGTCCGCGCTGCGGACCCCGAGCAGCAGCATCGCACCGACCAGTGCGGCGGCGTTCGCCACCATCATCACCTTCCGGCGGTCGAACCGGTCGGCGACGGTTCCGGTGTACGGCAGCAGCAGGGCCAGGATCCCGGTGTCCACGGCCAGCACCAGAGCGCCCCAGACCCCGCTCCCGGTCAGGGCGGGCAGCAGCACCAGCAGCGGCACCATCACGAACCAGTCGGCGCCGAACACCACCAACTGGGCGCAGACCAGCCTGCGGAAACTGCGGTTACGGGTCAGGACCGACACGGTTGAGGCCACGAACCCGAACGCTACTCGGCTCGACCCGCCGAACCGGTGTTCTGCAGGATCTGCGACACCGTGACGAACTCGAAGCCGCGCTCCCGCAGCCCCCCGATCATTGCGGGCAACCCGTCCAGGGCCACCCGTCGGCGGGGCTTGCCGACGTCGTGGGCGAGCAGGATGGTGCCGGGGCTGACGTCGGCCACGATCCGGCGGGCGTGACCGGCCGGGTCGGCGGGGAACTCACGCTCACGCATCTGCAGCGTCCAGAACACCAACCGGTAGTCCAGGCGTACGGCGGCGTGCAGGACCGCTCCACCGAGGTGCCCGTACGGTGGCCGGAGCAGCCGAGGGGCCACCCCGGTGACCTCGGTCACCACGTCGTGGGTCCGCCGCAGGTCGTCGTGGGCCGCCCTGGCGTCCAGTCGGGCAAGGTCGGTGTGCGCCCAACTGTGGTTGCCCACCTCGTGCCGGTCGAGTCGCCCCCGCAGCAGGTCCGCATGACGTCTGGCCCGCTCGCCGACCAGGAAGAACGTGGCCGGGACTTCGTACCGGTCGAGGGTGTCCAACACCTGCGGCGTCCACAGTGGCCCGGGGCCGTCGTCGAAGGTCAACGCGACCCGTCGGGCCGTCGGGTCGCCGGCCCAGGCCACCCCGATCCCACCCCGTCCGACGTCCTGACGGCCGCTGCCGAGGGTGGCGCTGACCGGCCCGTCCGGGAGCTTCCGCCGGGAGGTCGACAGGGCGTCGCCGTCGGTGATCGCCGCCCCCAGGGCGGCCCCGCCGGCGAACAACAGGGCCTCACCCAGCACTCCCCGCCGCGCCCACCTGGCGGTGCCGCTCCTCGCGCTCGGCTCCGGTCCACTGTGCACCCCGACCACACCCACGACCTCGACGACACTTCTGCTTACTCAGCGTAGTCGGTGATTCTCCGGAGACCACTGTCGTTCCGCGACGCGGAACGCCCCCGGCGGGGAGACCCCGCCGAGGGCGTTCACACACCACGTGCCGTCGTCCACCTACTCGGTCGGCGGCAACGGCGACCGTCGGCTCTTGGGCAGCCGGAGCACCTCGAACTGGTCGGTGCCCTCGATCAGTGCCCCGGACGTCGCGGGTCGGGCCCCCGGGCCGGTTCCACCAGGGTCACCACCGCTCGCCGCCGCGCCGCTCGCCGCCGCGCCGCCCGTCGCCGCGCCGCCCGACGTCGGCCCGGTGGCGGTACGCGGTGCCGAACCAGCCTTCTCCGTCGAGGATCCGACCGTCACACCGGTGTCCCCAGTCGACTCCGTGACGGCGGTGCCCCCGGCGAAGCGGCGCTCCCACCGTCCCCGCAGGCTCTCCTTGGTGTGCTCGGTCATCGCGTACAGGGTGGGCACGAGGACCAGGGTCAGCAGGGTGGAGCTGAGCAGGCCGCCGATCACCACGATCGCGAGGGGCTGGGAGATGAATCCCCCCTCACCGGTCAGGCCGAACGCCATCGGCATCAACGCGAAGATGGTGGCGATCGCGGTCATCAGGATCGGGCGCAGTCGACGTCGACCACCCTCGACCACCGCCTCCCGGACCCCCATCCCCTGCGCCCGGTACTGGTTGACCAGGTCCAGCAGCACGATGGCGTTCGTCACCACGATCCCCACCAGCATCAGCACACCGATCAGCGCCGGTACGCCCAGCGCGGTGTCGGTCACCAGCAGCAGACCGATCGCCCCGGTCGCCGCGAACGGCACGGAGACCAGCAGGATCAGCGACTGGAGCAGGCTCCGGAACGTCGCCACCATGATCAGGAAGACGATCGCGATGGCTGCCAACACCGCCAGCCCCAGGTCGGCGAAGGCCTCCTCCTGGTCGGCGCTGACCCCGCCGAGGGTGAAGGTCGCCCCCGGCACGTCGAGGCCGTCCAACCGGTCACGCAGCTCACCGCTTGTCGCACCGAGGTTGGAGCCGGTCGCCGTACCGGTCACCGAGACGCTGCGCTCCCCGTCGATCCGGGAGATCTGCTGCGGCCCCTCGGACTGCTCGATGTCGGCGATGTCGTCCAGCCTGACCGAGCCGACCCGCAGGTTCCGCAGTTCGCCGACGGTCGTCGGCGGGGTGCCGCCGGTGGCCAGGACCACGGTGCGCTGCTCCCCGTCGACAGACACCTGTCCCAGCGGAGTGCCCCGGTACACCTGGGCCACCGCCTGCCCGACGGCCGCCTCGGTCAGCCCGGCCCGGGCAGCGGCCATCCGGTCCACCACGACGTCGACCCGGGCGACCCGCTCGGCGAGGCTGGTGGTGACGTCGGCCACGTCGGTGGTCTCGGCCATCACCCGCCGGGCCTCCTCGGCCGCCCGCGCCATCACCTCGGGGTCCGACGCCTCGACGATCACCCGGATCTCGTTGCCGGCGGCACCGCCCTGCCCGCTGCCGAAGGTGACCTCACCGATCCCGTCCCCGAGGCGGTCGATCTCCCGACGGAGTTCCTCCCGCACCCGCTCGGCGTCGGCCTCCTCGTCGAGGGTCACCGAGAATCCGGCCGTCTCGGCACCCCTGCCGCCACCGGCGAACGGGTTGTCGCTGCCACCGGCGGTGACCTGGTAACTCCGTACCCCGTCGGTGTCGGCCAGGACCGTCTCGATCCGGCGGGCCGCCTGGTCGGTGGCGGCCAGTCCGCTGCCCGCCGGCAGCTTCTGGGTGATGCTCAGGGTGTTCTGCCCGGCGTCGTCCAGGAAGTTGGTCTCCAGTCGGCTGCCGAGCAGGACCGTGCCGACCAGCACCACCAGACCGAGCCCGAGGGTGGTCCAACGGGTCCGGCGAGTACGGGTGGCAAAGTCGATCACCGGCAGGTATCCCCGCTGGAGGGGGTTGCGCAGCTCCCTCTCCTCGGCGGCCCGGCGTACGTCAGGGGTGACGGCGGGCTGCTTCAGGAACCAGTACGCCAGCACCGGGACGACCGTCAGCGACACCAGCAACGAGGCGACGAGCGCCACGGTGACGGTGATCGCGAACGGGGCGAAGAGCTGACCGACGAAGCCGCCGACCAGCACGATCGGGGCGAAGACCGCCACCGTGGTCAACGTCGACGCGGTCACCGCACCGGCCACCTCGCGGACCGCCACGAGGATCGCGTCCCGCTTCGGTTCGCCGTACTCCAGGTGGCGTTTGATGTTCTCCAGCACCACGATCGAGTCGTCCACCACCCGCCCGACGGCGATCGTCAACGCCCCGAGGGTGAGCAGGTTCAGCGAGTAGTCACCGATCCACAGGGCGAGGAGCGCCACCAGCACCGACAACGGGATGGAGACCGCCGTGACCACGGTGGAGCGGACCGACAGCAGGAAGACCAGGATGACGATGATCGCCATCACCAGCCCGAGGAGCCCCTCCGTGCTCAGCGTCTCGATCGACTTCTCCACGAACGGCGCCTGGTCGAAGACGACGGTGAGGCCGGCACCCGCGGCCGTCTCCAGCTCGGCGATCCGGTCCCGGATCTGGTGCGAGATCTCCACCGCGTTGCCGTCCGGGGCGGCGGTGACCGCCAGCCCCAGACTGTCCTGACCGTTGGTACGGGTGAACCCGGTCGGCGGGGCCGACCGCTGCTCCACCGAGGCCACGTCGCCGAGCCGGACCGGGGACGCCTTCGACTGGGTCGGGGCGAGCACGATCCCGCGCAGGTCGTCCAGGCTGGTGATCGGCGTTCCCACCTGGACCGTCAGCGCCCGGTCCCCGTCGGTGACCGCCCCGGCCGGAACGGCGACCCCGTTGTTCTTCAACGCCGTCCCGATGGCGGTCGGCTGGAGCTTGGCCTTGGTGAGCTTCGCCGTGTCCGGGATGATCACCACGACGTCGTCGCGGTCGCCGGTAACCTCGACGGTGCGTACCCCCTCGATCGCCTCCAGCTCCGGGACCACCGACGCCCGGAGCCGGGCGGCCAGCGCCCGCTCGTCCCCGTCGGCCGTCGCGGCCAGCACCACGGCCGGGAGGTCGTCGGTGCTCCCCGCGACGACCTGCGGGTCGACGCCGTCGGGCAGCTGCGAGGCGATCCGGCTCAGCCCGGTCTGCATCTGGTTGACCACGTCGTCCAGGTCGGTGCCGAACTCGAAGGAGACCTGGACGGTGGCCAGCCCCTCCCGGGAGGTCGAGGCGACCTCGTCGAGCCCGTCGATGCCCTGGAGACTGTTCTCGATCGGCTCGGTGACCTGGGACTCCACGATCTCCGGCGCGGCACCGGGATAGGTGGCCACGACGAAGGCGGCGGGGAGTTCCAGCGACGGAAGGAGTTGCTGCTTCAGCGACGGCACGGCGAACAGGCCGAACGCCGTGGTCACCACCGCGATGAGGGCTATCAGCCCTCGGTTGGCGAGGCTGAATCTGGCGAGCAGCGACATGGCGTAGCTCACTTCTGGGTTTAAGGATTTGGCGACATCAGTCTGCCCGATCCGGTCACTCCCACCGTTTGCGGGGCACCGCGCCACACCGGGTCCGCCTCGATCGGCCGACGCAACCGGCCGTCACGAAACCGACCGGGCCGAGACGGCAGGCGACCGACCAGGACAGGGCCGAGGCGGCGGGCGGGCGGGCCGAGGCGGCGGGCGACTGCCCGTCAGACGAGGTCGAGGGAGCGGGCGGCGGCCAGCGGGTCGTTGGCGATGGTGATCGGCGAGGGCGCGGTGGTGATCGCCCACTCCGGGTCCTTCAGACCGTGCCCGGTGACGGTGCACACCACAGTGGAACCGGCCGGGACGGTACCGGCCGCACCCTGCTGGAGCAGCCCGGCGACGCTGGCTGCGCTCCCCAACTCGACGAAGACACCGACCTCCCGGGCGAGCAGCCGGTACGCGGCCAGGATCTCCCGGTCGGTGACCGAGGCGATCAGCCCGCCGGAGGCGTCCCGGGCGTCGATCGCCCGGGTCCAGCTCGCCGGGTTGCCGATCCGGATCGCGGTGGCGATGGTCGACGGCTCGGCCACCACCTGACCGGTGACGATGGGGGCGGACCCGGCGGCCTGGAAGCCGTACATCTTGGGGGCCCGGGTGGAGTTGCCGTCGCGCAGGTCCTCGTTGTAGCCCATCCAGTACGCGGAGATGTTGCCCGCGTTGCCGACCGGCAGGCAGTGGATGTCAGGGGCGTCCCCGAGCGCCTCGACGATCTCGAAGGCGGCGGTCTTCTGCCCGTGCAGCCTGTCGATGTTGACCGAGTTGACCAGCGCCACCGGGTAGTCCTGGGCCAACTTCCCGGCGAGCGCCAGACAGTCGTCGAAGTTGCCGTTGACCTGGAGCAGCTTCGCCCCGTGCACCAGGGCCTGGGCCAGCTTGCCCAACGCGATCTTGCCCTGCGGCACCAGCACCGCGCAGGTGATCCCGGCCCGGGCCGCGTACGCGGCGGCGGAGGCGCTGGTGTTGCCGGTGGAGGCACAGATGATCGCCTTGTCCCCGGCCCCGACGGCCTTGGAGACGGCGAGGGTCATCCCCCGGTCCTTGAACGAACCGGTCGGGTTGGCCCCCTCGACCTTGAGGTACACGTCACAGCCGAGCCGGGCGGAGAGCACCGGGGCGGGCAGCAGCGGGGTGTTCCCCTCGTGCAGGCTGACGACGGGCGTGGCGTCGGTGACCGGCAGCCGGTTCCGGTACGCCTCGATCAGACCCCGCCACATGTCGCTCTCCTCGCTCTGTGCCGCCCCGGCCGGGAACGGCTCCTCAGGGTGGACCAGCCCACCGGACCGGCCCGTGCCGCACCCGCGGTCATCCACCTGGCGGGACACGCCCACCCGGTGCCGGACCACGGGGTGTTCCTCAGACCCCGCCCTCGACCCGCAGCACGCTGGTCACCGAACGGACGGTGTCCAGGCTACGCAGCTCGTGGACGGTGGCGGCCAACGCCGCGTCCGGTGCCACGTGGGTCACGATGACCAGTTCGGCGTCGTCGTCGCGTCCGGTGCCGGCCTCGGCCGACCCCTGCCGAACGGTGGCGATCGACACGTCGTGCCGGGAGAACACCCCGGCGACCGAGGCGAGCACCCCCGGACGGTCGGCCACGTCGAGGCTGATGTGGTAGCGGGTGAGCGCCTCCCCCATCGGCCGGACCGACAGGTCGGCGTACGCGGACTCGCTCGCCGCCCGCGCCCCGGCGAGCCGGTTGCGGGCCACCGCCACCACGTCGCCCAGGACCGCGCTGGCGGTCGGGGCCCCACCGGCACCCCGCCCGTAGAACATCAGCTGCCCGGCCGCCTCCGCCTCGACGAAGACAGCGTTGAACGCGTCACCGACGCTGGCCAGGGGGTGACCGAGCGGGATCATCGCCGGGTGGACCCGGACGCTCACCGTCTCCCCGCCCTGCGGGTCGGTGCCCCGGGCGGCGATGCAGAGCAGTTTGATGGTGCAGCCCATCGCCTTGGCGCTGGCCATGTCCGAGGCGGTCACCTCGGTGATCCCCTCCCGGTACACGTCGGCAGCGCCGACCCGGGTGTGGAACGCCAGCGAGGCCAGGATGGCAGCCTTCGCCGCCGCGTCGAAACCCTCAACGTCGGCGGTCGGGTCCGCCTCGGCGTACCCCAGCTCGGTCGCCTCCTCCAGGGCCTCGGCGAACCCGGCACCGGTGGCGTCCATGGCGGAGAGGATGAAGTTGGTGGTGCCGTTGACGATGCCGGTGACCCGGTTGATCCGGTCACCGTGCAGCGACTCGCGCAGCGGACGCAGCAGCGGGATCGCCCCGGCCACCGAGGCCTCGTAGTAGAGGTCGGCGCCGCCCTCGGCCGCCGCGTCGTGCAACGCCCCGCCGTCCTCGGCCAGCAGCGCCTTGTTCGCGGTGACCACGCTCTTGCCGCTGCGGAGCGCCTCCACCAGCCAGGTCCGCGCCGGTTCGATCCCACCGACCATCTCGACCACGACGTCCACGTCGTCGGACTTGATCAGGGCGAGCGGGTCGGTGGTGAACAGCCCGGGGTCGACGGGCAGGTCACCGCGGTCGCGGCCGTGCCGACGAACCGCGATGCCGGCGATCTCCAGAGGGGCACCGATCCGTGCCGCGAGGTCGGCCGACTGCTCGTGCAGCAGCCGGACCACCTCGCTGCCGACGGTTCCGCAGCCGAGCAGGGCCAAGCGCACAGGTGAGCTCATCCAACATCCAATGCGAGCAGGTCGTCTTCGGTCTCCCGCCGGACGATCAGGCGGGCCCGGCCGGCACGGACCGCGACCACGGGGGGTCGGGGCACGTGGTTGTAGTTGCTGGCCATGCTCCGGCAGTAGGCACCGGTGCCGGGCACAGCGACAAGATCTCCGGGCTGCACGTCCGCGGGCAGGAATTCATCCTTCACCACGACGTCCCCGGACTCACAATGCTTTCCCACCACGCGGGCAAGCACGGGGCGGGACGTCGATGCCCGGGAGGCCACGGTCGCCGAGTAGGACGCGTCGTACAGGGCGGTACGGATGTTGTCGCTCATCCCCCCGTCCACGCTCACGTACGTCCGACGCCCGTCGGTGCCCTCCCCGGCGGCACCCAGCGGCACCGACTTGACGGTCCCCACCTCGTAGAGGGTGAACACGGCGGGGCCGACGATCGCCCGACCCGGCTCGATCGACAAATGCGGTACGGCCAGGTTCTCGACTGCGCACTCCGAGTCGACGATCTTGCGCAGCCGCTTGGCCAGCTCGGCCGGGACGGCCGGATCGTCCTGCGAGGTGTACGCGATCCCGAACCCCCCGCCCAGGTCCAGCTCGGGCAGCTCCACCCCCCGGGCGTCGCGGATCTGCGCCTGGAGGGCGAGCACCCGCCGGGCGGAGACCTCGAACCCGCTGGTGTCGAAGATCTGCGAGCCGATGTGCGAGTGCAGTCCACGCAGCTCCAGGACGTCCTCGTCGAGGATCCGCAGCGCCGCCGCGATCGCCGCCCCGCCGGCCAGCGAGAAACCGAACTTCTGGTCCTCGTGGGCGGTGGCGATGAACTCGTGGGTGTGCGCCTCGACGCCGACGGTGACCCGGATCAACACCCGGGGGCGGACCCCCCGCTCCCGGGCCAGGGCGGTCAGCCTGTCGATCTCGGTGAACGAGTCGACGATGATCCGCCCCACCCCGGCGTCCAGGGCCCGGGTGAGTTCGGTCACCGACTTGTTGTTGCCGTGGAACCCGATCCGCTCCGGGGGCATCCCGGCGGCCAGCGCGGTGGCCAGCTCGCCCCCGGTGCAGACGTCCAGGAACATGCCCTCCTCGGCGACCATCCGGACCACCGCCCGGCACAGGAACGCCTTGCCCGCGTAGTAGACGTCCTCGGTCGGGAAGGCGGCCTGGAACTCCCGGCACCGTTCCCGCAGGTCGTCCTCGTCGAGGACGTACACCGGGGTGCCGTACTCGGCGGCGATCGCACCGACGCCCAGCCCGGCGACAGTCACCTCGCCGGCGTCGTCCCGGACCACGTTGCGCGGCCACAGCTGCGGCATCAGCGCGTTGACGTCCACCGGCACCCGCAGCCAGCCCGGTCCCCGGTTGCCGATGTCGCCGTGCAGCGCTCCGGCCTCGTGCGCCCGCATCAGACTTCTCCCTCCGTCGCCCGCACGCCTGTCACATCCGCTCCGGGGCGGAGACCCCGAGCAGGTGCAGTCCGTTCGCGATCACCGTACGGGTGGCGTCGTTGAGCCAGAGCCGAGCCCGGTGCAGGTCGGTGACCTCCTCCTCGCCCCGGGGGAGGATCCGGCAGTTGTCGTAGAACCGGTGGTACGCCCCGGCCAGCTCCTCCAGGTAGCGGGCCACCCGGTGCGGCTCCCGCAGCTCGGCGGCGGCGGCCACCGTTGCGGGAAGCTCGGCGAGCGCCTTGAGCAGCTCGTTCTCCTTGTCGTGGGAGAGCAGCTCGGGGTGGAACGAGTCCCCCTCCCCCCGGGTCAGCCCCACCTCGGCGGCGTTGCGCCCGACGCTGGCGGTCCGGGCCGCCACGTACTGGACGTAGTAGACCGGGTTGTCCCGGGTGGCCCGGGTCCACAGCTCCACGTCGATGTCGATCGGGGAGTCGATGGAGTACCGGGCCAGGGCGTACCGGGCGGCGTCCACCCCGATCGCGTCCACCAGGTCCTCCAGGGTGACCACAGTCCCGGCCCGCTTGCTCATCCGCACCGGTTCCCCGTCGCGGAGCAGGTTGACCAGCTGGCCGATGAGCAGCTCCAGGTTGACGTCCGGATCGTCGCCGAAGCAGGCCGACATGGCCTTCATCCGGCCGAGGTAGCCGTGGTGGTCCGCGCCGAGCATGTACACCGCCCGCTCGAACCCCCGCTCCCGCTTGTCCAGGTAGTAGGCGCAGTCGGCGGCGAAGTAGGTCCACTCGCCGTTCGACTTGCGCAGGACCCGGTCCTTGTCGTCGCCGAAGTCGGTGGTCCGCAGCCAGACCGCGCCGCCGTCGTCGTAGACGTGGCCCTGCGTCCGGAGCCGGGTCAGGGCGTGTTCCAGCTCACCCCGGTCGTGCAGGCTCTGCTCGCTGAAGTACCTGTCGAACTCCACGCCGAACTGACCCAGCGAAGACTTGATCTCCGAGAGCATCAACGCGACGCCCTCGTCCCGGAAGACCTGCCGGGCCGCCTCGTCGTCGAGGGTCGCCGCCTCCGGCCGGGTGGCCTGCACCTGCGCGGCGATCTCGGCGATGTAGGCACCCCCGTAACCGTCCTCGGGGGCGGGCTCGCCCCGGGCGGCGGCGAGCAGGGAGGCGGCGAACCTGTCGATCTGGGTGCCCGCGTCGTTGACGTAGTACTCGGTGCCGACGTCGGCACCGGTGGCCCGCAGGAGCCGGCCCATCGCGTCGCCGACCGCCGCCCACCGGGCCCCGCCGATGTGCACCGGGCCTGTCGGGTTGGCCGACACGAACTCCAGGTTGATCTTCAGCCCGGCGAGGGTGGCGCTGCGGCCGTACTCCGGGCCGGCCTCGACGATCGTCCGGGCGAGCTGCCCGGCGGCGGCGGCGTCCAGCCGGATGTTCAGGAAGCCCGGACCGGCGATCTCCACCGACTTCACGCCGGGGGCCCGGCCGAGCTCGGTGGCCAGGGCGGCGGCCAGGTCACGGGGGGCGACCCCCACCCGCTTGCTGAGCTGGAGGGCCAGCGTCGAGGCGTAGTCCCCGTGCTCGGGGTTGCGGGGTCGCTCGACCGCGGTCCGTTCCGGCAGGGCGGAGCGGTCCAGGCCCCGTTCGGCGAAGACGGCGTGGGCAGCGGAGAGTACAACCTCGGCGAGTTCTGCGGGAGTCACCGAACCATGTTATCGGGGGTAGACTCGGTCCCCGCGGCGGCGACCCGGTGCGGGGCCAGGACCGCCGGCTCCCCTGACCGACCGATCCTGACGAGGCCCGATGAGCATCAGCACCCCGGGCGGCAACCACAGCCGTCCGTCCGTGGTCAGCACCGGCAAGAAGCCGGCGGCCGACCGGCCCGCCGCCGGTGCGAAGCCCCCTGCCGGCAAGTCCGGAGCCAGGCCGGGCGGCAAGCCCGGTGCCGGCACCCCGGGCCGGGCCGGGGGAGGCAAGGGCAAGGGCAAGGGCGGACGCAAGTCGATCGCCCCGGTCAAGGTCAGCCAGAGCCGGCCATGGGGTCCCATCGCCCTCTTCGTCGCCGTCGGCGTGCTGGCCACCGCCATCATCGGCTACGGCGCCTGGGCGTCCTTCCAGGGATCGCGTCCCTGGGAGGAGCGGGCCGACAACATCGCCGACATCCAGAACTTCCGCAAGAGCGACCCGGAGCTGGTCAAGGGCGCCAACCACCAGGCCGGACCGGTGGAGTACGCACAGAGCCCGCCGGTCGCCGGTCCGCACAACAACAGCTGGCAGAACTGCATGGGTGACGTCTACGACGCCCCGATTGCCAACGAGCACGCGGTGCACAGCCTGGAGCACGGGGCGATCTGGATCACCTACCGGCCGGACCTGCCCGCCGACCAGGTGCAGCAGCTGACCGAGAAGGTCCAGGGCACCGAGAAGATGATGCTCAGCCCGTACGAGGGGCTGGACAGGCCGATCTCGCTCCAGGCCTGGGGCTACCAGCTCAAGGTCGACGACGCCGGGGACAGCAGGATCGACGAGTTCACCCGCACGCTCCGGGTGAACGCCTCGATCGAGGGGCCGAACGCGCTCTGCTCGCAGGGCATCACCGCCACCGGCACCACGCCGCGTGACGGTGCCCAGATGCCGCAGACCCAGGGCTGAGACCAGCGGGAGGAACGATGACCACGTCCACGACGACCGGCCGCGACGACACGGCGGTCTCGGCACCGGCCGGTCGCCCCTCGCCGACCCGACGGTTCGGCACTCTGGCGCTCGCCGCCGCCGTCGTGGTCGGTCTGCTCCTCGGGTACGCCGGTGGGCTCCTGACCCCCAGCCTGACCCGTCCGGGGGACGCGTCGGTCGAGGCCGGGTTCTCCCGGGACATGACCACCCACCACGCCCAGGCGGTGCAGATGGGGCTGGTCGCCTTCCAGCACGGCACCGACCCCGAGGTGCGGCAGATCGGGCTCGACATCGCGCTGGCCCAGCAGGGCGAGATGGGCGGGATGCAGGCCTGGCTGCGCTCCTGGGAGCTGGACCCGTCCGGCACCCAGCCCCGGATGGCCTGGATGCCGGGCGGGCAGGAGATGGTCCGTGACGGGTTGATGCCCGGCATGGCCACCACCGAGGAGATGGCCCGCCTGGAGGCGGCCCGGGGCCCGGAGGTGGACGTCCTGTTCCTGGAGATGATGATCAAGCATCACATCGGTGGCGTCCACATGATCGACGGACTCCTGGGGGCCAGCGACGAGACGGACGTGGTCCGGACCGCGCAAACGATGAAGAACACCCAGCAGAAGGACCTGGTCAACCTCCGCAACGCCCTGGAGCGCCTGCGCCCCTGACCGGCAGCCCCGTACCCGTACCACCGAGAGGGTGGTGGCGACCCGCTTCCCGGGTCCGCCACCACCCTCTCGCCGTACCACCTCCTGCCGGACTGATCACTGTTCGCGGCTTTCGAACGCATAAGACCGATTTGGACGATTGTGTAGGTTAGAGGTTTTTCTACCCACATATCGTGACCCGTAGTGATTCGGGCTCGTTGCGCAGGACGTGGGGGTTGCACTGAGAGACGCACGCCGTTCGGTGACCAGTTGGTGCCGACGGCACACGATCGGCGGTGACGGGGCGGTGGCAGCCGTCCGTCGCGGACATCGGCAGAGCGAGCCCGGAGCGCTCAGCCGCGAACAGGAACTCGAACTGATCGACGTGCTGCGCGGGGTCCACCCCGACGAGTTCGGCCTGGACGAGGAGCTCTGGACCCGACAGAGCCTGGGCCTGCTCATCCAGCGCCGGTTCGGGCTCCCGCTCGACCACGGGGCGGTGGGTGCGTACCTGCGGGCCTGGGGGTTGGGGCCACGCGAGCCCCGCGAGCGGGCCTGCGGGCTCTGCGTGAGCGCGGTCGAGCACTGGGTACGCCTGGAGTACCCGGCGATCACCCGGGCCGCCCAGGAGCACGTGGCCGAGGTCTACTGGATCGGCCGGGTACGCCTGCGCGGCACCATGCCCGCCGCCGACGTGATCTCGGCGGTCTCCTCCCGGGGCCGGGTCCGGTTCATGATCACCACTCCGTCGGTCGACCCGCCGCTGCCCCGGGACTTCGTCCTGCGACTCAGCGGCGCCGAGGAGCGGACGGTGCACCTGATCGTCGACGGCTCCTGGCCGCGCGGCGAGTGGCCCCGCCGACTGCCCCGCCGGGTGGTGCTGCACCCCCTGCCCAGCTGCGGACGCCCCCTGGCCGCCTGACCAGGCCCGCAGCGACACGCGGCGGACCGCCGGGCACCGATTCGGCGAACCGGGAGGACCTTTGCTAGTCTTTCCCCGTCGCTGAGCCCCCGTAGCTCAGGGGATAGAGCACCGCCCTCCGGAGGCGGGGGCGCAGGTTCGAATCCTGCCGGGGGCACCTTTCACCACTCTGTTCCACTCATCCTTCGGCGGAGCGCCGGGCCCGTGCCCGGCGCTTTCCCTCGTGCATCGCCTGGACCCGTGCCACCGGGATGGTGTGCCCCTCGGCGACCAGGTCGGCGGGGAGCCGTTGCGGCGTGGGCAGCGCGGCCGACCAGAGATCCCCGGCGGCGACCAGAGCGGGCACGGTCCGGATGGTGAAGTCGGCCGGGGCGACGGCGTCGAGGTCGGTCCTCACGGATGAAGGCGGTGGTGGCCAGCGCCGGGTCCAGGCGTTCGGCCCGAGCGGCCAGTGCCCGGGTGGCGGCGGCAGTGTCGGCCGGGTCGGTCCCCGCCTCCATCGGCACGAAGACGTGCAGGCCCTTGGCGCCGCTGGTCTTCACCGCACCGGTCAGCCCGGCGTCGGCGAGCGCCTGCCGGACCAGCCGGGCCGCGGCGACGGCCTTCGCGAAGGAGTCCCCCTCCGGCGGGTCGAGGTCGAGCACCAGGTGGGTGGGGCGGTGCAGGTCCTCGACGGTGGCGAGGGTCGGGTGGTACTCGACGGCGCGCTGGTTGGCGAACCAGAGCAGCGTCCGCCGGTCGTCACAGAGGGCGTACGCGATCTCCCGGTGGGACGCCTCGGCCCAGACCCGGGTCCGGGCCACCCAGTCCGGGGTGTACTTCGGCAGGTTCTTCTGCATGAAGGCAGGCTGTCCGGGACGGACCCGGACCACTGACAGCGGTCGACGGCGCAGGTACGGCAGGATCCGGTCCCGGACGGCGTCGAGGTAGTCGACGAGGTCCCGCTTGTCGGCGTCGGCCCCGTCGAAGAGGGGCTGGTCCAGGTTGGTCAGCGGTACGTCGCCCCGGGTCTCGTCGGTTCCGCTCATCGGTCCACCCTCGCCTGCCCGCACCCCGAGGTCAACGAGGCGCGGCCCGTCTCACCGAGAGTCGAAGCGACGCGTCTCGGGAGGTCGACGCGACGCGACGCGTCTCGGGGCGTACGGTCTCCCGACCGCTCATGTTGCCAGGCTTGCCAGATCGGTGGCAAGCTGTTGACAACACGTGACGGTCGCAAGGAGCTGACATGGAGCGCAGACTGAAGTTCAGCATCGTGATCCCGTACAAGCAGCGACTGGCCACGCTCCGGCTGGTCTTCGCGTCCCTGGCCGAACAGACCCTGGGGCGCGACGAGTTCGAGGTCGTCGTGGGCGCGATGGAGTACTCCCCGGAGTACGTGACGCTGTGCCGGGAGTTCGAGGACCGGATCGACGTGGTCTCGGTCCTCACCGGCGAGGAGTGGAACGTCAGCCGGGCCCGCAACCTCGCCATCCGGCACGCGTCCGGACAGGTACTCCTCCTGCTCGACGCGGACATGGCGCTGCCCGCCAACGGCCTGCGGCACCTCTACGACAGGCACTTCGCCCACGGGCAGAACATCTGCGTCACCGGCCAGGCGATCGGCTACCACGACGTGGTGGACAGCGACGTGGCCGACGCGCAGGTGCTCTCCTGGGACACCTACCGGGACCGGATGGCCCGGGTGGAGACCTCCGGGGACGTCCGGGGTGACGTCCGTTGGACCCCCGAGTACGCCCCGGCCATCGCCCGGTTCCCGTGGGCCTTCGTCGGCACGGGCCTGGTGGCCCTGCCACTGGACGTGGTCCGTCGACACGACCTCCTGCTCGACGAGGGCTTCCGGGGCTGGGGACCGGAGGACCAGGAGTGGGCGTTCCGGGTGTCCCGGACCGGCACCCCGATCGTGCAGGCTGACGCCTTCTTCGCTGTGCACCTGCCACACCCCCGGGACGTCGCGGCGAACGGGGCGACCGCGTGGCCGAACAACCGCTACTACCTGGCCAAGTGGCCCCGACTCGACCTGGAGTTGGCGTTGGCCTTCGGGTGGCTGGAGGCGGACCGGTGCTATCCGGAGGTCGAACGGGAACTGGCCGGGGCCGCCGGTCCCGGCCGGTCGCTGGCGGTGGTCCGGGGCGACGTCGACGGCCGGGACGTCCTGGTGGTCGGGGCCCGCGTCGAGACCGGGTCCGGTACGCCCGAGCCCGAGGTCGCCGCCCTGTTCGACACGGTGCGTCCGGTGCAGACGTACCCGCTGGCCGGGTTCGGGCTGCCCTACCCGGACGACGACGTCGAGGAGTGCCGCCTGCTGCCGGCGATCGACGGGCTCGGGCAGCGCTACCGGGAGGCGATCCACCGGGAGGCCGAGCGGGTGGCCCGGAAGGTGGCCGCCCCCGACGACGACCGACGCCGATGACCGGGCCGGCTCCGCGACGTGCATGATCCACGACCCCGTGGGGCACAGGGGGACCGACGACACGGACAGGAAGGACACGAGCACCGATGGTGAGCAGTGAGGTCAAGGCGTCACCCCTCGGGCCGGAGCCGGCGCACCCCACCCCGTGGACCCGGTGGGCGACGGCAGCCGCGTTCCTGGTCACCGGTCTGGTGCTCGCGAGCTACTTCGTCCGGGTGCCGTCCCTGAAGATCAAGTACGGGTTCACCGACGGCGAGTTGGGGCTCTTCTTCGTCCTGCCGGTGGTCACCGGCCTGTTCGCCATGCAGGCGACCGGAAACCTGGTCGCCCGCTTCGGCAGCGCCCCGGTCATCCGGGTCACGATGGTGGGTCTGCCGCTCTCCCTGGCGGGCATCGGATTCGCCGACAACCGGTGGCAGTTCGCGCTCGCCCTGCTGCTCTTCGGCATCTTCGACGGGCTGATCGACGTCTCGATGAACGCCCACGCGGTGACAGTGGAGCGGGCCCTGCGACGACCCATCATGAACAGCTGCCACGCCGGGTGGAGCATCGGGGCGATGGCGGGCGCGGCGCTGGGCGCACTGGCCATCAAGGCCGACCTCTCCCCCACCCGGCACTTCCTGCTGATCTGCGGCTTCCTGTTGCTGCTCGGCCTCTTCACCGGCCGGCACCTGCTGCCTGCCGCGGCCGACCGGTCCGAGGGGTACGCCACCGAGACCAAACCGAAGGTCCGCTGGTACGAGGGGTGGACCCCCCGGGTGGTCCTGCTCGGGGTCACCGGAACCGTGGTCCTGGTGGCCGAGGGGGCGGTCGGCAACTGGGGTGGGGTCTTCCTCCACGACGAGTTGGGCGCCACCCTGGCCACCGCCAGCCTGGGTTACCTGGCGTTCAGCGTCTTCCAGGCCGCCGGCCGGCTGGTCGGCGACCGGATCCAGGAGCGGGTGGGCGCCGGGCGGCTGATCCGGTGGGGTGGCGTCGTCGCGGTCGTCGGACTGTCGATCGTGGTACTCAGTCCGGTGCCGAGTGTGGCGGTCGCCGGTTTCGCCGTCCTCGGTGTCGGCATGTCGGTCCTCGTGCCGCTGATCATGAGCGCGGTCGGGCACAGCGGTGCCGAGTCCGGCGACGCCAACGCGGCGGCGGCGCTGGCCAAGGTCCAGACCCTCACCTACAGCGGGATGCTCCTCGGTCCGGTGCTGGTGGGCTGGTCGGCCAGTGGAATCGGGCTGACGCTGACCCTGGCCGTCCTGCTCGCCGTCCTGGCCCTGACCCTGGTCACCGGGCTGCGCCGGATCTGACCCGGCGGGCCGGTAACCCCGCGCAGCGCCTGACCCGTCGGAGGCCGAACGTGGCGAGGGCCCCCGGTCACCCGGGGGCCCTCGCGGCGTACGGGGACTGTCAGGTTCCGGCGTACGCCGGGTCCGACCGGTGGTGGTTCGACACCCCGCCCAGGTAGTAGCGGACGGTGGGCCGACCGGTGGTGTGCAGGCGTACCCCGGCCCGCAGGAGCGCCTCCAGGAGCTTGTCGTCGGGGGCGGCGTTCTTGGCGTGGTCGTCGGCGGTGAACGTCTCCGGGATGGGTACCCGCAGCAGCAGCTCGCGGCGGATCAACCAGACGCTCTGGTCGACCAGGAGCACCGGGTCCTCCGGTTGCAGGACGGTGCTGGTCCGCAGCGTCGAGGGCAACACCGGATCGGCCCGGTCGAGCAGGATGTTGGTGCCCCGGCGACGGACCCCCCTGTCGCACATCAGCGCGAAGATCCGCTCCCCCTCGGCCCGGTCCGGTGCGGTGTGCCAGACCTCCTCGGTGTACGGCGTCCCGTCGGCGTGCCACATCGTCCGCCCGGAGTGGACCGCCTCGGCGCCGTTGCGCTGGGCGCACGCGTACAGGCTGCTCAGGTGGTCGGGTTCGAACTCGTTGTCGTCGTCGAGGAAGGCGATCCAGTCGGCGGTGCCGACCCGGGCACCGACGTTGAACAGCCGGGACAGCCGGGGATAGACGTACCGCTTGTCGCCGGGGGGTTCGTCGCGCTCGGCGGCGCTGCGGGGCACCAGGTGCGCCACGTGTCGCAGCCCCGGGCGGGTCGGGGCGGCCTCGACCACAGGCACCGCGTCCGGGTCGTCGTCGACGACCACCACGTGCTCGATCTCGCCGGGGAAGTCCTGGTCGTGCACCGAGGCCATGGCACGGCGGAGCAGGTCGTTGCGGTGCCGGGTCAGCGTCACGACCCCGATCGTCTCGGTCGGCATGCGGATCCTTTCCGGTCGGCTGGCCGGTCGGATCACACCCGACCGGTGGGCAGGGGCGGTCCGCCGCACCGGTGACATCCCTGGTGCGGCGGACCGCTTTCGTCACGGACGCCGTGGGTGAGCGGTGACTCAGGTACGAGGCAGGGACAGCTCCCCCGACCGGTCCCCGGAGCCGGTCGGCCGGCCGTCGCGGAGGAACCCGAGCCAGTCCGGCAGCGGATCCCGCCGCCGCAGGACGTCGACGCAGTCGGGCAGGGCGCGTTCCCGGATCAGGGCGTTGAGAGCGAAGAACTCCAACGGTGGGTCCGGCTCCAACAGGCGACTGATCGGGGTGTCGTACCGGCGGGCGATGTACTGGTAGTTGCGTACCCCGAGCTTCTTGTTGTGCTCGTGGCTCTTCTCGTGCGGATAGTGGATCGCGGCGGCCTCCCGCCCCACCACGAACCGGGCCCCGTCGAGGAAGAGCCGGTAGGCCAGTTCCACGTCCTCCCCGCCCCAGGTGCGGAACGCCTCGTCGAACCCGCCGACCCGACGCAGCTGCTCGGTGTCGGCAGAGGTGTTGCAGGTCCAGTAGATCAACCACGGGGCGGGCAGCTCGTCGACGGCGTCGGTGTACTGGTCGTAGAAGCTCTCCCGGACGTCGAGCCACCGCCCCTCGTCGCGCAGCCGGGCCACCGTCGCGTCCGGGTCGTCGAAGTCGAGGGTCGCCAGCATCTGCGCGGCGTCCTCGTTGTCGTGGTTGAAGCAGTAGACGTAGCCGACCACTGCTGTCGGGGTCGGCCCCGCGTGGAGCGCCACGTGCGCGCGCAGCGCCCCGGAGTGCAGCAACACCCCGGAGTCGACGAAGACGCAGATGTCGCCACGGGCCGCGGCGATGCCCACGTTGCGTGCCGCCGCCACCCGGAAACCCTCGTCCGGTTGGTGGAAGTAGCGCAGCGGGAGCCGGTCGGCGTACTCGCGGGCCACCGCCGCCGTGTCGTCGGTCGACCCGTCGTCGACCACCAGCACCTCGAACCGGTCGAGGCCGAGGTCCTGGCGAATCAGCGAGTCGAGGGTCCGCCGCAGCAGCCCCGAGCGCTGGTAGGTGGGGACGACGACGCTGCACGTCGGTCGTCGGGTCGGCGTACGGCTCATCTCGCCTCCACTGGGTGCGGCGCGGCCGGTCGCGCCTGCGCCGGGCGCGACGTGGCCAGCAGGTGATCGACGGTGACGAAGCGCAGACCCCGGGCGAGCAGCCCGTCCAGGATCTCCGGGAGGGCGGCAACGGTCTGCGACCTGTCCCCTCCCCCGTCGTGCAGGAGGACCACCGAGCCCGGCCCGGTGCCCGTCGACACCGACTCGACGATCCGGTCCACGCCGGGAAGCGCCCAGTCCCAACCGAGGGCGTCCCACAGGACAGTCGTCATGCCCATCTCGGCCAGGCCGGTCAGCACCTGCGGGGACCGACCCCCGTACGGCGGGCGGAACAGCGTCGGCGGTGCGGTGCCGGTCGCCCCGGCCAGGGCCTCCCCGGTCCGCTGGACCTGCTCGCCCAACTCGGCCCGGCTCAGCTCGGGCAGGAACGGGTGGGACCAGGTGTGGTTGCCCAGTTCGTGTCCCCGCCGCCGGATCTCGTCGACGATCTCCGGGTACGCGTCGACGAGCAGCCCGACGCAGAAGAACGTGGCCTTGACCTGGTAGCTGTCCAGGATGTCGAGGATCTGCCCGGTGTACGGCGGCAGCGGACCGTCGTCGAAGGTGAGGGCGATCTCGTCGCGGTCGCGTCGACCGTGGGTGAGGCACCGACCGGCGGCGGTCAACTCCGTAACCGTGTCGGCGCTGGCGGCGAAGCCGGCGTTGAGGTCGTCGCCACGGCCCCGCAGTGTCCCGTCCGCGAGGTCCAGCCGGGGCAGCCGGTCGAGGTCGCGCAGGGCGACCCGGGCCAGGACGCCGG
Source organism: Micromonospora sp. NPDC000207 (assembly GCF_040300925.1). Classification (NCBI taxonomy): domain Bacteria; kingdom Bacillati; phylum Actinomycetota; class Actinomycetes; order Micromonosporales; family Micromonosporaceae; genus Micromonospora; species Micromonospora sp. NPDC000207. Next base: position 48,069 of record NZ_JBEPEQ010000011.1, on the reverse strand, counting down.
CGGGCACCGAACCGAAGGACGGCCGGTCGGGCAGGAGCTGCGGGTCGGCCCGGTGGACCTCGATCCCGGCGACTGTCAGCCCGCCGTCGAGGACCCCGTTGGTGCTGTCCACGATGGCCACGACCGGCTCACCGAACCCGTTCAGGTGGCCGACGATCTCGGCGGCGCGGCGGGCCGGGAACCGGACGGCCGGTGCGACGGTCCGGCCGTCGGCGTCGACCACCTCCACCTCGAAGCCGGCCTTGTCCCAGGAGATTCCCGAGTAGAGCATCTGGTTTCCTTTCCGGTGTCCGGGGGCGGATCCACCCGTCCTGCCACGCGCCGGGCCTCGCGGGTGACCGCCTCCCGGTATCGGGGGGTCAACGCCTCGATCGGGGGCAGCAGGCGACACTCGACGACGCTTCCGTCCGGCCAGGGCAGGGCGAGGCCGACCAGGGGCAGGACCTCGGTCGGCGTACCGCCGTCGAACCGGGCGGCGAGCTGCGGATCGACGATCCGGTCCGCCTCGTCCAGCACCACCCCGACGTCCAGGGCGGTGACGCCGTCCACGAGACCCCGGGCCACCCCCAGTCGGGTGCCGGGGGCGGCCAGGTCGGCCACCTCCCGGGCCACCGCGGGGTACTCGGCGTTGGCGTCGGTGAAGTTGACCGCCAGGTACAGCTCGACGTCGAGTCGGGGCCACTTGGCCAGCAGGTACCGCTTGTTGTCCCGCAGCGCCCGGTAGTTCGAGGTCACGTCCCGGGAGTGCGGCAGGTGCAGCCCGGTCAGTCCGTCGCCCCGGACGATCGGCACCCCGGCCTCGGCGACCCGCAGCCCCCACTCCTGGTCCTCCGACCCCCAGACCCGGAACTCCTCGTCGAACCAGAGGTCGTGGCGGTGCAGGTCGGCGGTGGGCAGGGCCACCAGTCCGGTCCAGACCAGGGTCCAGGCCAGCGGGGTGTCGGGCAGCCGCCACCGGACGTCGTCGGGGGCGCCCTCCGGGCGCTCCAGGTCCCGCAGGACGTCGCGGTAGGCGTCGAAGGGGAGCAGGTCCCGGTCGTCCTCGACCCGGGCGTCGTACCCGTGCATCCGGCCCAGGACGCAGACCCGTTGCCCGGCGGCGAAGTGGCTGTCGTAGAGCCGAGCCAGGGCCGTCGGTGGCAACGCCACGTCGGCGTCGAGCAGGACTGTGACCTCGCCACGGGCCTGCCGCAACGCGAGGTTGCGGGCTCGGCCGACGTTCCACTCGCCACCGGCGACCACCGCGACGACCGTCAACCTGTCGTCGAACTCGGCGCAGGTGGCCAGGAACTCCGGGCAGTGGTCCACCGCCCCCACCACCACCTCGAACTCGGTACGGGGCAACGTCTGCTCCGCGAGCGCGGCGAGGACCCGGCGCAACCACGGCAGGCGCTGCCGGTACGGGATCACCACGCTGACCCTGAGCTTCTGCATCCACGCCTCCCTGCCACCATGTTGCCGGAATTGACAAAAGTTGGCAACACGAGTTGCCCGACGTGGATCAGGAGTACGCGGCGGCCTGGATCCGGTACAGCTCGGCGTAGAGGCCACCCCGGGCGATCAGGGCGTCGTGCTCGCCGACCTCGGCGATCCGCCCGTCTGCCACCACCACGATGAGGTCGGCCGTCCGGGCGGTCGAGAACCGGTGCGAGACCAGGAGGGTGATCGCCCCGGTCCGCCGCCCCGAGCGGGCCGCGTGCTCGGCGTACCGCTCGAAGAGGGCGTGCTCGGCCTGCGGGTCGAGGGCTGCGGTCGGCTCGTCGAGGACCTGGAGCAGCGGCTGTTCCCGCATGAACGCCCGACCCAACGCCAGCTTCTGCCACTGCCCGCCGGAGAGGTCGGTGCCCTCCGGGTGACCGCCGCCGAGCCGGGTCTCCAGGCCGCCGTCGAGCCGGTCCAGCAGGTCGACGGCGCGGGCCCGCTCCAGGGCGGCCAGCACCGCCGGGGTCGAGTCGATCCGGGGCAGGTCGCCCACCCCGACCGCCTCCCGCGCGGTGAACTCGAACCTGACGAAGTCCTGGAACCCGGCGGCGATCCGGGCCTGCCACTGCTGCGGCGGGATCCGACGCAGGTCGGTGCCGTCCACCAGGATCCGCCCGGCGTCCGGTCGGTGGAACCCGCACAGCAGCTTGACCAGCGACGTCTTCCCCGCCCCGTTCTCGCCGATCACCGCCACCGTCGACCCGGCCGGCAGGGTCAGGTCGACCCCGCTCAGGCTCGGCCGGTGCGCCCCCGGATAGGTGAACGACACCCCGACCAGCTCGATGCCCCGCCGCAGCCGGTCCGGGGCCCGGTGGTCCGGCTCCGGGCCGTCGGTGGCGGCCACCATGGTTCGCAGCTGACCGAGGCGGCGCAGGGTGCCGCTCATCCGGTGCAGGTCGGTGAGGAGGGTGACGGCGGTGGCCACCTGGAGGCTGACCTGCGCGGCCAGGGCGATGGAGAGGGTCACGTCGCCGACGGTGCGCCGCCCGGCCACCGCCTCCCGGACCACGAGCAGCAGTCCACCCAGGTATCCGACGGCGAAGAGCAGCTGACCGGCGGCGCGCAGCGCCGTGCCGTGCAGGTGGGCCCGGAAGAGTCGACCCGTCACCTCGGTCCAGATCGCCCGGTGCCGACGCAGCACCTCGTCGCGGAGTCGGAACACCCGCAGCTCCTTGCCGGGTGCCGGGTCGGCGGTGATTCGGAACAACCCCATCGCCACCCGGGACCGCTCGGCGGTGGCGAGCTTCGCCCGTTCGAGCACCTCCTCGGCCCGCCGCCCGGCCAGCAGCGGCGGTACGGCCAGCGGCAACAACAGCAGCAGCACCGGGTTGAGCCGGGCCAGCAGGACAGTGGTCAGCCCCATCGCCAGCGCCAAACCACCCAGTGACAGCAACGACTGGAGGGCCGTGTTGAACCGCTGGACGTCCTGGCGGACCAGGGTGATCGCGTCGACGAACTCCGGCCGCTCGTGGTGTCCGGTCCCGCCGGAGCCGTTTGCCAGCTCGATCAGCTGCCGATCCAGGTCCAGGACGCTCAGCTCGGACAACTCGTAGTAGGCGATGTGGGCGAAGTGGCCGAAGGTCAGGGCGGCGATCGCGGCGACCGCGACCAACACCCCGGCCACCGCCGCCTCCCGGGTCCGCCCGGCCAGCACCGCGTTCGTCGCACTGCGCAACGCCAGCGCGCCCAGCGGTGCGGCGACCGCCCCGGCCAGCATCAGCACCACAGCGGTGATCGTCCGGCCCCGGTGTTGCCGCCAGGCGATGCCCAGCAGCTGTCGGCAGCTCGCCAGGGTCTGCCTCATGCCCGTGCCGCCACTTCCGTCGTCGGGTCGGGATCCGACGCCGACGTCGTCGGGTCGGTCGGTGCGGTCTCCGGCGTCGGGTCGGTCGGTGACGCGGTCGGGTCGGTGAACCGCTGTGCCTGGTAGCTGAAGAGCTGCGCGTACCGGCCGTCGAGGTCCATCAGCTCGGTGTGCGAGCCCTGTTCCAGCACCCGGCCGTCGGCGAGGACGACGATGTGGTCGGCCCGGCGTACGGTGGCGAACCGGTGGGAGATCAACACCGTGGTCACCCCCCGGGTGAGACTGACGAACTCGTCGTAGAAGCGGGCTTCGGCCCGGACGTCGAGGCTGGCCGTCGGCTCGTCGAGGACCAGCACCGAGGCCCCGTGCCGGAGGGCGAACAGGGACCGGGCGATGGCCACCCGCTGCCACTGCCCACCGGAGAGGTCCACCCCGCCGGCCCGTTCCGGGGTCAGCACGGTGTCCAGGCCGTCGGGCAGGGCGAGCAGCGTGTCGGCGACCCCCGCCCGGCGGGCCGCGTCGAGGATCCCGTCGGTGTCGTCGAGGTGCTCCACCGCACCGAACCCGATGTTGTCCGCTGCCGTGGCGTCGTAGCGCAGATAGTCCTGGAAGGTGATCCCGAGCCGGGCCCGCCACGCCCCCACCGGATGGTCGCGCAGGTCCACCCCGTCGACCAGGACGGCCCCGGCGGTCGGGTCGTAGAGCCGGGCCAGCAACTTGACAAGGGTGGTCTTGCCGGCACCGTTCAACCCGACGAGGGCGGTGCAGCGACCGGCCGCAATGGTCAGGTCCAGCCCGTCGAGGACCGCCCGGTCGGTGCCCGGGTACGCGAACCCGACCCCGGTGAACCGGATCTCCCCCGGGCCGTCGGGCGTGTTGGTGGCGGTGGTCGTCTCCGGCAGGTCCCGGTGCCGGGCGGTCTTCGCCTCGACGGACCGGACGGCGTCGTACGCGTTCATTCCGAACTGGGTCTGGTCGTCGGCCTCGGGGTAGTAGTCGCCCAGCCGTACCGCCGCCAGCACCACCTGGGCCACCAGGACGAACCGGGTCAGGGCGGCCGGGTCGGCGCTCACCCCCACCGAACCGAGGACGACCCCTGTCACCAGGAGGCCGACGAGCGTCAGCCAGATGAAGGGGCGCAGGTAGACCCGGCGGCGCTCCGCCCACACCGGACGCATCCAACCCAGGTAGACCTGCTCGTACCGGTCGGCGAGCCAGCCGGTCAGGCCGTACACCCGGATCTCCTTGCCGGCCTGGCGACCCGTCGCCAGGTCCCGCAGGTAGGTGCTCTCCCGGCGGAGCGGGGCCAGCCGACGGAACACCGCCGAGTACCGGCGCAGACCACCCCGCTGGGCCTGCCGGAACAGCAGGACCGCGACGGCCACCGCGAGCGCCGCCGCCCAGGAGAAGGCGACACCGATCGCCACCACGCAGCCGGTCAGCTGGACGTAGCGGGCGACAAGTGCCAGGAGCCCGGCGCAGGCCCCGCCGGGGCTCTGGTATCCGTGTTCCAGCTCCCGACCGGCGATGGCCAGGTCGTCCCGGACGGTCTGGTCCTCGACGGCGGCCAGACCGGGATGGGCAAGGGAGGCGGTCATCAGCCGACCGAAGACGTGACCGTCGACCCGTCTGGCGACGAGCTCACCCAGGGCGGCCTGGACCGGGGTCAGCACCTGCTGGACGACCATCACCACACCGGCCAGCACCAGCATCGTCACCAGCCGTTCCCAGGCCGGCGAGTCCAACCCGTCCCGGACCGCCGCCGGGACGTGGCCGAGCAGCACACTCGTGGCGACCAGGAAGACCACCGGCAGCAGGCCCAGGACCACGTTGAGGACGAGGCCACCCACAGCGAGCGGCCACCCCGCGCGCGGGATCAGCCGGGCGACGTGCGCGCGGGCCCGTGCCGCGTCGACGATCCCGCCGAAGCGGCCGACAGCCCCGCTCACCGCCGACCCCCCGGGCCGGACTCACACCCGTCGTACGACATGCAGCAGGTACTCCTTGCGGTTGAGCGGGTTGTGGTCGGTCCGGGGCCGGTACGGCACCGGGGGGCGGACCGGTCGGTGTCCCGCGAACGTCGTCTCCAGGACGCCTTCGCCCCGGGTCGACCCGGGGATCCGTTGCCGCAGCGAGTGCACCCGGGCCGCCGGGATCTCCCCGGTCACCACCCAGGCACCCCGCCCGGGCTGCGGCGCGTCGGGCACCGCCTGCGCCCGGGCCAGTACGGGAAGCAGCGCCCCCACGGTGTCGCCCGGCAGTTCCAGCCGGAACCTGTGCACGGGCTCGTGCACCACGGTCCCGGCGCGGCGCAGCGCGTCCATCAGCACCAGGGGGGTGAGCAGCCGGAAGTCCCGGGCGGTGCTGATCATGCTGACGTATCCGGAGTGGGTCATGGTGACAGTGCAGTCGGTGACCCGCCAACCGTGCAGGCCCTGCCGGAGGGTCTCCCGGACGGCCTCCTCCACGGCCCGCAGGTAGGCGGCCGGCAGGGAACCCGGCTCGACGGCGAGGCGGAACCGGACGCCGCCGACCGGACCGGGTGTCACCCGCAGGCCGACGGTGGCGACGAACGGGTTCGTGTCGGTGTGCACCACCTCGACGGCCGCCCCGGTGCCGACAGGTAGTTCCGTGTGGATGGTGGTGGTGTCCCGGAAGGTGACCGGGATACCGGCCTCCTCGGCGAGGGTCGCCGCCAGCACCTCCTGCTGCACCTCCCCGTAGAGGGAGACCGTCGGCTCCGCCGCGACGTCGTCGCGGTCCAGCCCGATCAGCGGGTCCTGCTCGGCCAGCCGGGTCAGCGCGGTGTGCAGGGCCGACCGGTCGGCCGGGTCGGTGGGGACGACGACGGTCTGGAGGGTCGGTGGGGGGAACTGCCTGTCGGTGTCGCCCGGGGCGGCTCCCACCCGGTCGCCGATCCGTACGTCGGTCAGCCCACGCAGGACCCCGATCTCCCCTGCGTACACCGCCTCCCGAGGGGTGACCGCGTGGCCCTCCACGACGCCGAGCCCGGTGATCCGCCCCGCCGGGAGGGTCCGTCCGTCGCGGCGCAGCCGGAGCCGTTCCCGGGCCCGGACCGTCCCGGTCCGCATCCGCAGGTACGCGATCCGCTCCCCCGACCCACTCCGGTCGATCTTGAAGATCGTGCCACCGGCCGGACCGGTACGCCGCTGGGGCGGGACCGGCAGCAGCTCGGCGAGCGCGTGGACGAGGTCGCCGACCCCGGCACCGGTGATCGCCGAGCCGGCCAGCACCGGATGCACCTCCCCCCGCCCTGTCTGTCGGGCCAGTGCCCGACGCAGTCGCCCGTATCCGAGGGACCCCTCGTCGGCCACGTACGCGGCCAGCAGCGCCTCGTCGTGCTCGGCGACCAGTTCGGCGAGGCGGGCGGTGAACTCCGGATCGGCCGGCCCGTACGGGCGGAACGCGGCGGCCGGGGTGCCCGCCCCGGTGACCTCGCCCATCGGGAGCACCGCCGGGGTGAGCCGGTCGGCGACGTCGGCCAAGACCTGTGGGCAGCGCGCCCCGGCACGGTCGATCTTGTTGAGGAACAGGAGGGTGGGCACCCGGAGCCGGTGCAGGGTGCGCCAGAGGATCCGGGTCTGCGCCTGCACCCCCTCCACCGCCGAGACCACCAGGACCGCCCCGTCCAGGACGGCGAGAGCCCGCTCCACCTCGGCGATGAAGTCAGGGTGACCGGGGGTGTCGATGAGGTTGACGGTCCGGTCGTGGATCCGGAACGACACCACTGCCGACCGGATGGTGATGCCGCGCCGTCGTTCCAGCTCCGACGAGTCGGTACGGGTGCTCCCGGCATCCACGCTGCCCATCTCGTCGATGACCCCCACCGTGTACAGGAGCCGTTCGGTGAGGCTTGTCTTGCCGGCGTCGACGTGCGCGAGGATGCCGAGGTTGAGGGTGCTCATCAGGCGGGTGTCCTCTCCGGCGGGGCCGGTCGCCCTCAGTAGACCAAACCCCCGCAGGGCTGGCAACACGAATACCCGCCGCCCCACAGAACTTGTCAACAACCACCCCGACAGGCTGTCTTCTTACCTGCTCAGAGGGGTTTCCAGGACCGGAGTGAAAGTTGCCTGTCCTTTTGACAGACCCCGGCACCACTCCTACCGTCGAGGGTGCATCGACAGCGCGAGGAGGTACCACCGAGTGTCCACTTCCACCCTTCGTCCGGGCGAGGTGCCCGTCGACACCCCGCTCGTCCACCGGCTGGTCGCCGACCAGTTCCCGGACTGGGCCGACCTGCCCGTACGGCCTGTCGCCCGGTCGGGTGTGGACAATGCCACCTACCGCCTCGGCGACGACATGCTCGTCCGGCTGCCCCGGTTACCCCGCTGGGTCGGGCAGGTGCGACGGGAGCAGCGGTGGCTGCCGTACCTCGGCCCGCACCTGCCGTTGCCGATCCCGGTCCCGGTGGCGCTGGGCGCGCCCGGGGAGGGCTACCCCTTCCCCTGGTCTGTCTACCGCTGGCTGGACGGGGAGAACGCCGACCTCGACCGGATCACCGATCCGCAGGCCACCGCCGTCGAGCTGGCCGGATTCCTCACCACGTTGCAGTCGGTGGACGCCACCGACGGGCCACCGCCGGAGGCGAGCAACGGGTTCCGGGGCGTATCCCTGGCCGACCGGCGGGACTCCCCGGTGGTGGAGTCCCGGGTCCGCGACCGGATCGCGGCCCTGTCCGGCCTCTTCGACACCGAGGCGCTGACCGAGGTGTACGAGACGGCTGTCGCCGCCCCACAGTGGGACCGCCCCCCGGTGTGGATCCACGGCGACCCCGACCCGGCGAACATGCTGATGCGCGACGGGCGACTCAGCGCCGTCATCGACTTCGGCACGCTCGCCGTCGGCGATCCGGCCTGCGACCTGATCGCCGCCTGGACGTTCTTCGACGCGGCGTCCCGGGACACCTTCCGGGCCGCCATCGCTGTCGACGACGCGACCTGGACCCGGGGTCGGGCCTGGGGGCTGACCGGCATCCTGCCCGACCCGTTGGAACTCGCCGACCCGGTCGACGGGGTCGTCGCCCGCCGCAGGCTGGAAGAGATCGTCGCCGACCACCGCCGGCAACCCTGAGCCGCCCACCTCAGCCGAGAAGGAGAGTCTCATGTCCCGACAGGACGTCCACGTGGTCTTCGCGATCGACGAGCGGTACGCCCGCCCCGCCGTCGTCACCGGCCGGTCGGTCCGCCGCAACCTGCGCGACGAGGGCACCCGCCTCGTCTTCCACGTCATCGACTCGGGCCTCGCCGACGAGGGCCGGGCGGTGGTCATCGAAGGGCTGGCCGCCGAGGGCGAGGTCGAGCTGCACCGGGTCGCCGACCCGCTGGTGATGGAGGTTCCCCGCAAGTGGTGGACCGACGCCGCGCTGGGTCGGCTGCACATCGGGGCGGTGATCCCCACCGGCATCCCCCGGGTGGTCTACCTCGACGCGGACACCCTGGTCCTGGACGACCTGACCGACCTGCTCGCCGAGGACCTGGCGGGCAATGCGGTGGGGGCCGGACTCAACGAGGTCGGCCCGGCCCGGTCGCTCACCTTCGCCGACGGCCGGGCCCACCAGCACCAGACCGGGGCGCTGCCGCCGGGGCACTTCAACTCCGGGGTGCTCCTGATCGACATGGACCGGTGGCGGGCCGAACGGGCCACCGAGCGGTGCATGGAGTTGCACCGCTCGTACGGCCGGGACCTGCCCAACATCGACCAGGACATCCTGAACCACATCTTCGCCGGCCGGTGGACACCGCTGCCGGAGAAGTGGAACAAGCTCATCGAGCACTCGGTGCACGGGATCTTCGGCAACGGGCGGATGGACCACCTGACCCGTCAGGAGGGGATCGTGCACTACATCGGTGAGGTGAAGCCGTGGCACGACGCCTTCCCGGACAACCCGCTGCGCCACCGGTACGAGGAGTACGCCCTGGCCCCCGCCCGCTGACCGGGGCAACGGAGCGGGACCCCCGCCCCGGTGACGTACCGGAGCGGGGGTCCCGCCGCGCAGGGGCCCTGCCCGGCGGTGACGCAGCCGGTGCGGGCACCGCTCTCACCCAGGGCTGCCGGCGGGGGTCGGCTCGACGACGGTGCGGGCCACCCGCCCGGCCTCCTGCCGGATCCGCTCGCTGTGACTCGGGTCCAGCCGGAGCACGTCGGGCAGGATCCGAGCGGTGTCGACAGCGCCGTCGTCCTGCGGGAGACCCACGCCGACCAGCGGCAACGCCCGTGGCCGGGTCCCCCTGTCGAACAACGCCGCCACCTGCGGAGTCGGAGTGTGGTCGACGGCGTCCAGCGACGCCCCGACGACGAGCAGGGACCGCCCGACGGCAGTACCCTCGACGATCCCGAGGGTACGGCCGGGACCGGCCGCCTCGGCGACCTCCCGACGGAGGTCGTCGTAGCGTTCGGCGGTGTCGAACCAGCCGTAGGCGTACGCCATCTCCAGGTCCAGGCGCGGCCACTTGGCGATGTAGTACCGACGGTTGGCCTGGGCCGACCGCTCCTCCGCCCCGGCGTCGCGGTGATGCGGTACGTGCAGGGCGAAGACGTCGCGGCACATCAGGATGGGCGTCCCGGTCAGGTGGATCCGGAAGGCCCACTCCTGGTCCTCGGCACCCCACCCCCGGAACCCCTCGTCGAAGTAGAGGTCGTGCTCGACGATCAGGGATCGCGGCAGGGCCATCACCGCGGTCCTGGCAAAGGCCCAGGGAAACCGGACGGTGGCCGGGGCGTACCTGTCGGTCCACCGCCGGTCCAGCGGCGTCGCCCCGTCGGTGCGCAGCCCGGCCAGGACCTCCCGGTGGTGTTCCCAGGGCGGGACGGAGACGTCGTCGAGGTCCTTCTCCATGATCTCGTCGTATCCGGCCATCTGCCCGACCACGCAGACCCGCTGACCGTGGGCGAAGTGGTGGCGGTGGAGCCGGTCGAGGAAGTCGGCGGGGGCGGCCATGTCGGCGTCGAGCAGGACCACCACCTCACCGGTGGCGTGCCGCAGGGCCAGGTTGCGGGCGCGGCTCGGGTTCCACTCTCCGTCCCGCATGACCGTCACCAGGTTCAGCCTGTCGGCGTACGACCGGGCCAGTTCGGCGTACTCGGGGCAGTGTTCGAGGGCACCGACGACGACCTCGAACTCGGCGCGGTCCATCGTCTGTTCGGCGAGCGCGGCGAGGGCGATGCCGACGTTGCGCAGCCGCTGCCGGTACGGGATGACCACACTGCACTTGAGCACGTCCAGACCACCTCTCCACAGTCGTCGACCCAAGGTAACCTTTGGCAAAACACGCCGCAATCTGACAACATGCTTGGCAACCAGGTGCCCGTCAGACGGAGATGGAGGCCGGTCAGGATGCCCGAGGAAGACCACCAGCTGCCGTATCGTCAGGTTCTCGACGCCGCGCTGACCTGGGTCTGCGCCGCTCACGACGCCACCGGGGGCAACGGCGTCTCCGCCGGGTACGACCTGCGTACCGGCTGGCAACCGACGTACCCGGAGACCAGTGGTTACCTGATCCCGACCCTGCTGCGCGGGGCCGTCGCCCTGGACCGGCCGGAGCTGGCCGACCGGGCGGCCCGGATCGGTGGGTGGCTGCTCGGACTGCAACGCCCGGACGGGAGCTTTCCCGGTGGCACCGGCACCGAGGGTCCTGCGGTGGTCTTCGACACCGGGCAGATCCTGCTCGGCCTGTCGGCCCTGCACCGGCACACAGGGGGGCCGGAGCTGTCGGAGTCGGCGGTCCGCGCCGGAGACTGGCTGCTCGACGCGCAGCAGCCGTCGGGCGCCTGGCTGTCGCACTTCGACCACCCCAACACCTACTCGTCCCGGGTGACCTGGGCGCTGGCCGAGCTGTGGCGGGCCACCGGCGAACCGGCGTACCTCGCCGGGGTCCGCCGGTCGTTGGCCTGGCTGCTGGAGCAGGTACGACCCGACGGCTGGATCGACGGAATGTCCTTCAGCGCCGAACACACCGCCTGGACCCACACGATCGGGTACGCGCTGCGCGGCCTGCTGCGCTGCGCGGACCTGGTCGAGGCGGAGCTGCCCGACGCGGCCCGACGCTGCGCGGACGCCGCGGTGACCTGCGCGGTACGGCTGGCCGGGGTACGGACCGACCTGGACCCCCTGCTGCCCGGCGAGATCGGCCCCGGGTTCACCCCGCTCGTCGACTACGCCTGCCTCACCGGGGACGCCCAGTTCGTCACCGTCTGGCTGGACGTGGCCCGCCGGACCGGCGACGAGACAGTGCGCGGGCGTGCCGTCGCGGTGCTGGACCGGCTGGCCGGACTCCAGGTCCACCAGCCGTTGGAGCCGGCCGCCGTCGGCGCCCTCGCCGGTTCCTGGCCGTTGTCGGGTGGCTTCGAGCCGCTGGCCTTCCCCAACTGGGCGGCCAAGTTCCTCGCCGACGCCGTCCTGGAACACGCCGCCGACGCCCGCCGACGCCACCCGGCCCTGACCGCCGAACGGTCCTGACCGCCGAACGGTCCTGACACCCGGACCGGCCTGACCGCCACTCGGCCCTGATACCCGGACCGGCCGGGCCCGCCCGGTCGCCACACCGAATCGCGGGAGGTCGCGGTCAACCGGCGTCGGCGAGGACCTCGGCGATCACGTGCCGGGAGTTGGCGGCGAGCACCGGGTTGGTCTCCCGGTAGTAGGGCAGCTGGATCAGCGCGATGGAGAGCGCCCACGCCCGACCGCGTAGCCACGTCGCCTCGTCCACGCCGAGTGCGTCCCGGAACACCGGCCGGGCGTCGGCGGGCAGCAGGTTCCATGCCACGGAGAGGTCCACTGTGGGGTCACCGACCCCGACCCCCGCGAGGTCGATGACGGCGGCGAGGGTCCCGTCCTCGTGGACCAGCACGTTGCCCGGGGAGAGGTCACCGTGGCACCAGGCGACCGACGTCGATCCGGCGGCCGGACGCAGCGCGTCGGCCCAGACCGCCGTCACCGCATCGGTGTCCACCACACCGTCCAGTGCGGCGATCGCGGCGCGGGTGTCGTCGTCCCGGGCGGCCAGTGGCACCCCCCGACCTGCCGGTGGGCCGTCGGTCGGGTCGACACGGCGCAGCTCCCTGACGAATCCGGCCAGGTCGACGGCGAGCCGGTCGGCTCGGGTGACCCGACCGGCGAGCGGGTTGCGCCCCGGCAGCCAGGGCAGGACCGACCAGGGGAACGGGTAGCCCGCTGCGGGACGGCCGGACGCGACGGGCACCGGTACCGCCACCGGGAGGTGGGGGGCGAGTCGGGGTGCCCACCGGAGTTCCCGGGCGATGGCGTCGACGGCGGACGGGATCCGGGGCAACCGGACGACCAGTTCGTCGCCGAGACGGTACATCGCGTTGTCGGTGCCGGAGGAGGCGACCGGTTCGACGGCCAGGTGCGCCCAGCGGGGCAGCTGGGCGGCGACCAGCCGACCGACAAGCGACACGTCGGTGTGCACCTCGTCGGCGTGCATCCGTACCGGGGTCACGACGGTTCCTCTTCTCCCGAGGGGGCGACGGTGACGGGCCGTCGTTCCCGGGAACGACGGCCCGTCGAGGATCTCACAGCGGCTGTCACGGCCAGTCGATGTCCGAGCTGGCGTGGGCTGCCACCGCGTCCCCCCTCACCGGTAGGGCTCCCCGCGCGGAACCGGTGATCACAGCGGCCGAGACGAACAGCGCTGCGGCTTGGTAGGAGTGGATGAACATCCGACTGACGCACCAGGTGACCATGCTGATGTCTCTCCCCCGAACGGAACCATTTCCGTCAATGCATGTCTCCCGGCGGGGGCATTTCTAAACGGTCGCAGTCGATCGAATCCACCTGTCAGGACGGCGACGGTTCAGGCCTGTGGTTCGTACTCGGTGAAGTGCCGTTCGGCGAAGAGGTCCGGCCACCTGCCCTGGTCCAGCCCCAGGTCCCGGGCCCGCCGCAGGGCGTGCCGCCAGTACGGCTTCACCGGGGGCCACCCGGTGCCGGCCTGGCAGTACGACGAGTCGAGGAAGTACCTGTCGCTGCCCCGTCCGGCGGGCAGGGCACGTCGGGCGTGGAACAGCGCCGAGTGCACCACCACCGTCGAGCCGGGTGGCAGCCGGTCCAGGACCACCTCCCCGGGCAGCGGGTCGGTGCCGGCCCCAGCCCGGGCGTCCTTGGCGGCCACCTCCCGGTGCGAGCCGGGCAGGACCACCAGTGACGCGGTCTCCTCGGTGAGCCCGTCCAGGTAGTGCAGAGCGTGGATCATGGCGTACCGGCGGTCGGTCTGCGGACGCTGTTCGTAGTCGTGGTGCCAGGGCTTACCCGGGCGCTCCGGCTCCTGCCTGTCGCTGTGCAGGTGGTGGAAGGCGAAGGCCGGCCCCATCAACTGGGCCAGGAGTTCCATCAACGGCGGGTGGGCGACCAGTCGACCGTGGGCGGGCAGCTCCAGTTCCAGGATCTCGGGCAACCCGTTGCGCTCGGGGTCGGTGGCGCAGGCGATGGAGCGGGCCCGCAGGCCGTCGTCGACCCAGCGGTCCACCTCCGGCCGGAGTCGGGTGACCAGGTCGTCGGGGAGGAAGGCGGGCAGGACCAGGAACCCGTCCCGGTGGAACCGCTCGACCTCGGTCGGCGACAGCGGGGCGGGGGCTTCGGCGGTCAGGGCAGTCAGTGCCATTGCGGTGTCTCCGCTCTGGTCGGCACCGGGGCGAACGGCGGGGTCCACCGCCGGTGGGGGTGGTCGGAAAGGGGCGACCGGGTTCAGGCGACCGAAGCCGGGGCGGGTACGGCCAGCTGACCGGCGGGGACGAAGCGGTAGCCGCGTTCGTGCAGCCCCTCGATGATGGCCGGCAGCGCGGCCACGGTCTGGGACCTGTCGCCTCCCCCGTCGTGCAGCAGGATCACCGACCCCGGCCGGGCCTGTTCCACTGTGATCCGGGCGATGGTGTCCGCCCCGGGCATCGCCCAGTCGAAGGGCTCCACGTCCCAGAGCACCACCTGCGGGTCCAGCTCGGCCAGCCAGCGCATGACCTGTGGCGTCCGGGAGCCGTACGGGGGTCGGAAGAGGGTCGGTACCGCCGCTCCGGTCCGCTCGACCGCCTCGGCGGTCCGCTCGATCTGGGCCGCCAGCTCCGACCGGGTCAGCTCGGGCAGGAAGGGGTGGGACCAGGTGTGGTTGGCCACCTCGTGGCCCTGTTCCCGCATCCGGGCCACCTCGTCGGGGTACCCGCCGACGTGGAGTCCGACGCAGAAGAACGTCGCCGGGACCCCGTACCGTTCCAGGACGTCGAGGACCTGCCCGGTGTACGGCGGCTGCGGGCCGTCGTCGAAGGTCAGCGCGACCTCGGGGCGGTTCCGGTCGCCGTGTCGCAGGCAGCGCCCGGCGGCGGTGAGCGCGTCAAGCTCCGGGGCGCTGGCGGCGATCCCCGCCTCCAGGTCCGACTCCCGGCCGGTCTGGGTGCCCCGACGGGGGTCGAGTCGGGTCAGCGCGGTCAGGTCCCGCTGGGCGGCCCGGGCCAGGTCGAGGGCGGAGACCGAGCCGAAGGCCGGGCGGGACGGCAGCACCGGCGGGTCGGCGCGGTGGACTGTCAGGCCGGCGGACATCATCCGGCCGTCGAGGATGCCGTTGGTGCTGTCCACCACTGTGACCAGCGCCCCGTCGGCCGGGCCCGACCCGCCGGACGGGGGTCGGGCCGCCGCGAGGTGGCGGATCAGGTCGTCGATCCGGTCCCGGCCGAACCGGGCGCGAGGGCGTACCGACCCGCCGGTGTCGTCCACCGTCTCGACCGTGTAACCGTCGGTGCCCCAGGCGACTCCCGCGTACCACATGCCGATGTCCTTCCCTCGCCGGATTTCACGTCACCTCCGACATTGACAAATGTTGCCTACAGTTGTCAACACTTGGCAAGTCGGTGGAGTGCCCGGACCTCCCCTCAACCCGCCGACGGCAGCGCCGCCGTCAACCGCTCCACCAGCAGGTCGGCCCCGGCGTCGTCGATCACCAACGGCGGGACCGCCATCACCGCCGCGCCCTGCCGCCGCAGCAGCAGACCCCCGGCCCGCGCCCGGTCCAGCACGCCGAGGGCCGCCTCCTCGGTGGCCATCTCCAGGACCACCACCAACCCCAACCGGCGTACGTCGACCACCTCGCCCGCCCCGGCCAGGTGTGCCAGCCGGGCCGACATCCGCGCACCGAGCGTCTCGGCCCGCTCGACCAGGTTCTCCTTCTCCAGCACGTCCAGGGTGGCCAGGGCTGCCGCACAGGCGACGGCGTGCCCGGAGGTGGTGTGGCCGTACCGCAGCCCACCGATGACCGGATCGGCGGCGAACCCCTCGAACACGTGCTCACCTGCGGTCACCGCGGCGATCGGCACGTACCCACCGGCCAGTCCCTTGCTGGAGACCAGCACGTCCGGGGCGACCCCGTCCCGGGCACAGCAGAACATCGCCCCGGCCCGCCCGTACGCGGTGAACACCTCGTCGACCACCAGGAGCGCCCCGGTCGCGTCGCAGAGCGCCCGCAGCCCGGCCAGGAAGCCCGGGGGCAGGACCACCCCGCCCCCGACGTTGAGGAAGGGCTCGACCACCACCGCCGCCGGCGGGTTGTCCGGATCGGCCAGGACGGCCCGCTCGAAGGCGTCGAGCAGCACCGGCAGCGCCTCCGGGCGTCGCAGCTCCCTCGGCGGCAGGGGCAGATCGACAAGGGTGACCGGCAGCGGGGCGGTCATCGGATGCCGACACCGGGGCAGGGCCGACAGACTCCGACCGAGGATCGTCGCCCCCTGGTACCCCCTGGCGAAGGCGACCACCCGGGACCGGGGGCGGCCCCGGTGCGCGGCATGCCCCACCGCCATTATCAGGGCCGCGTCGAACCCCTCGGACCCGCTGTTGACGAAGAGCGTCCGGCTCAACGGGGCGGGCAGGTACGAGGCGATCCGTTCGGCCAGTGCGCCGAGCAGGTCGTGGCTGGTCATCGAGACGTCCACCTGGTGCAGCCGCCCGGCCTGCTCGGCGACGGCCCGGACCACGTCCGGGTGGGCGTATCCGCAGGTCGAGTTCAACGCCGAGCCCTCGATGTACTCCCGGCCGTCGAGGTCGAAGATCCGGTACCCGTCGGCGTGGGTGAACGTCGTGCCGGACCGGTCGGCCCCGACCGGGGTCCAGGTGTGCCAGACGTGTCGTCGGTCCCGTTCGCGCACCAGGTCGGGGTCGGCGTGCCGGGGGGTGGGTCGTACCGCGTCGATGGAGGCCATCTGCTGCTCCTCGGGGGAAGGACCGAGCCACGTCGTCCGCTCCTGCGGGACGGATCGGCTGGGTCGGGTTTCGGCTCCCACGCCTTGACAAAGTTGTGCCACAACCTTACCAAGATTTGCCAACTCCGCACCCGGGTCGACCTGGACCGACGGCCGTCCCGAAGAGAAAATCGCACCCCCGACCGCATTTGGCGGCTGTGGCACGATTTGTCAAGCGGGCAATGGTTGGCCATACTGGGGACGTGCTCGAACAACCGGTCTTCGGTCAACGCCTGCGGGCGCTGCGGGTCAAGCAGGGCCTGTCCCAGGCCGCACTCGCCGGTGACGGCATGTCCACCGGCTACCTGTCCCGGCTGGAGTCCGGCGCCCGCCGCCCCACCACCCGGGTGGTGACCCACCTGGCGGAGCGCCTCGGCGTACCGACATCGGAGTTCGAGGCCCCGGCAAACGGCGAGAACGGGCACCCGGCGGTGCAGACCTCGTCCCTGGCCCACCTGCTCGCCGCCGTCATCTCCGGTACGCCCGACGACGAACTCGGGGAGACCCTCGCCGAGGCGCTGCGGACCGGAGACCGCTGGGACGCGGCGCTGCGGTGGCAGGCGCTGTGGCTGTTGGCCCAGCTCCGCGACGGTCAGGGCCGGCACGAGGAGGAGCACTCCCTGCTCACCGAGCTGACCCAGCTCAGCGACGAACTCGGCACCCCGGCGCTCCGGGCCCGCGCCCGGACCCAGCTGTCCCGGTGCGCCCGGCTGCTCGGGGACAACGCCGCCGCCAGGGACCACGCGTTGCAGGCCAGCCGGGTGACCGACGACCTGTCGGTGGCCGACCGCGCCGGGGTCCTGCACGCCCTGGTCTCCGCCGAGGCGGAGCTGGGGCTGCTGGTCGAGGCCCGGACCCACGCCGACGAGCTGTCAGCGCTCACCGCGCCGACCGGCGGTCCGCTGCGGGTGGAGGCGCTCTGGGCGGCAGCCACGGTACGCATCCGCCAGGGTGACCACACCGGCGCCCAGGAAGTGCTGGAGCAGGCCCTGCAGAGCCTCGACAGCCGACAGGACCTGACGCTCTGGGTCCGGTTGCGACTCGCCGCCGCCTCCCTCTACCTCCAGATCACCCCGGCCCTGACCGACCGCGCCCAGGTCTACCTCGACGAGGTGGCCCCCGCCCTCGACCTGGTCGGCACCGAGCTGCACCACCAGCAGCTCCTGACGCTCCGCGCCCACCTCGCGTTCGAGCAGGGACGCCTGGACGACGCGAGGGCCGTCTGCGAACAGATCGACGAGCAGGCGCTCCTGCTCTCCTTCCGGGACCGGATCCGGTTCCGGGCGCTGTGCGGCCGACTGAGCATCCTCGGCGGTGACCGCGACGGCGGCATCCAGACCCTCCAGCACCTCGCCGAACAGGCGCAGGAGGCACGCAACGCCGAACTGGCCGCCGAGATCTGGCGGACCCTCGCGGAGACCCTGGCCCGGGGGTACGAACCGGTGGAGGCCAAGTCGCCCCGCCGGACCGCCACCCGCACCCGTCGCTGACCAGCCGGACGCCCGGCCCCGGACGCGGTGTCCGGGACCGGGCGTCGTCCGACACCGGTCAGCAGCGACGTCCGCTGCGCTCCAACAGCCGACGCAACCAGTCCTCCCGGGCCCGCTTGGCGGTGCCCGAGACGATCGCCTCCGGCACCCACTCGTCGAAGCTGTGGAAGGCACCGGACCAGACGTGCAGCTCCGCCTCCCCACCTGCCTGCCAGATCCGGGTGGCGTAGTCGACCGCCTCGTCACGCAGCGCCTCCACCGACCCGACGTCGATGAAGGCCGGGGGCAGACCGGCCAGCTCCTCGGCCCGGGCCGGTGCCGTGTACGGCGACACCTCCCCGGTCCCCCGGCGGGCACCGAGCAGGGCGGTCCAGCCGTACCGGTTCGAGGTGCCGTCCCACAGCCCGGCGGTGGCGAGTTGGAGCTGCGAGGGGGCGGCACACCTGTCGTCGAGCATCGGGCACTGCAACATCTGGCCGAGGAGGCGGGGACCGTGTCGGTCCCGGGCCGTCAGGGCCAGGCCGGCGGCAAGGCACCCCCCGGCGCTGTTCCCGCTGACCACGATCCGGTCCGGGTCGAGCCCCAGGTCGGCGGCGTGCTCGGCGGTCCAGAGCAACCCGGCGTAGCAGTCCGCCAGCGGTGCCGGGTCGGGGTGCTCGGGGGCGAGCCGGTACTCCACCGCCACCACCGCCAGCCCGAGCGCCTCGGCCCGGTCCAGCTCGTCGGCGAGCTCGACGCTGCGGGTGCCGCCCGCCACCATCCCCCCACCGTGGGTGTTGTAGATGACCGGGTAGGGCCCCGCCCCGGTCGTCGGACGGCAGACCAGCAGCCGGATGTCGGGATCGCCCGGTGGGCCGGGGACCGTCAGTTCCCGCAGGTCGAACGCGCCGCCCCGACGGATCTCGTCGTCGGGGAGGCGACCGGCGACGGTCCTGGCCCGCCGGTCCGCGACCAGACCGGGACCGAGCGGGCCGGGCAGGTCGGCGAGGATCCGGGTCAGGGGTGCCGCCAGCTCGTGGTCCACCGGCGGCGGTGGGCCCACGGGCCGGTCGGCACCGAGCCGGACGGCCGCGGTCACCGGGGCACCCCCGCCAGGTCGTCGAGCAGCTCGTACGGCGGCTGGTCGACAAGGTAGAAGTGGTGGCCGGGGACGACGTGCTCCCGGAATCCGGCATCGGTCAGCTCCGGCCACGGTCGACGGTCGGCGTCCGCGTCGACGTCCCCGACGACGGTGGTGACCGGGCAGTGCAGGACCGGATCGGTGCGGTGCCGGTAGCTGTGGAACATCTCCCCGTCGCTGCGGATGTAGGGCAGGACCAGCTCCTGGAAGAACGGGTCGTCGAGCATCGCCCGGTCAGTCCCGCCCAGCTCGGCCAGGCGCAGGGCCAGGTCGTCGCCGTCGGAGTCGTCGGGTTCCGGCGGGGGCAGCGGGGCGGCACGCGAGCCGGAGGCGACCAGGTGGGCGGGGCGTACGCCCCGGTCCTGGAGGGCCCGGGCGGTCTCCAGGGCGACCACCGCCCCCATGCTGTGTCCGAACAGGACCAGCGGCAGGTCAGCCCGCTCGGTGAGGACGTCGGCGACGTCGGCGGCGAGCCGGGTCAGGTCGGACGGGAGCGGCTCGTCGATCCGCTCCGCCCGACCGGGATAGCGCACGGCGAGGACCTCGGTGCCGGGCAGGTGCCGACCCCAGTCCCGGAAGAAGGTGGCCGACCCCCCGGCGTGCGGGAAGGCGACGAGCCGACGTCGGGGGTCCGGGCACTCGACCGCGCGGTGCAACCAGCGGTCCCCGTCGCCGGTCATGAGGTCCGCTCCCGGGTGGCGGCCGACCGGCGGGCCCGGATGGCCTGGGTACGCCTGGCCACCGCCTGGGCCCGGCGGGCCACCGCCGGGGACCGGTCCGGCCGGTTGCGTCCGGGGCGGACACCACCGGCGGCGACCAGGGCGGCCTGCGCCGAGACGGTCGGGTGCTGGAAGAGCGCCACCACCGACGGGCGTACCCCGGTGTGCCGCTCCAGGGCGTCCTGGAGCTGGAACATCGCCAACGAGTGCCCGCCGAGGTCGAAGAAGTTGGCGTCGGCCGGAACCTCGTCGACCTTGAGCACCTCGGTCCAGGCCGCCACCACCGCCGTCCGACCGGCCGCCGTGGTCCCGTCGGCACCTCCCGTCGGTACGTCCTCCGGACCGGCCGCTCCCGAGACCGGCTGCGGCTCGTCGGCGGCGGCGCGCAGCTGCTCCCGGTCCACCTTGCCGCTGAAGGTCAGCGGGAAGTGCGCCAGCACCCGGATCCGGGCGGGCACCATGACCGTCGGCAGCCGGTCGGCGAGCAGCCGACGTACCTGCTCCGGGTCGGTGTCGGAGTCGGCCTGGACGAACCCGACCAGGGTGACACCCTCGGCGTCGGGTACGACCACCGCGTCGTGGACGCCGGGCACCGTCCGCAGCGCCGCCTCGACCGCGCCCAGCTCGACCCGGTGACCCCGGATCTTGACCTGGTGGTCGCGGCGTCCCACGAAGTGCAGGGTCCCGTCGGGGTTCCACAGCGCCCGGTCGCCGGTGCGGTACAGCAGCGCGGCGTCGTCGTCGGCGAAGGGGTCCTTCACGAACGCCCGGGCGGTGGCCTCCGGGCGGCCCAGGTAGCCGGCCGTCACCCCGGCCCCGCCGACGCACAGCTCCCCCTCGACCCCCCTCGGCACCGGGCGCAGTTCGTCGTCGAGCAGGTAGATCCGGGCACCCGGGACGGGCCGTCCGATCGAGACCGGACCCGGCCGGGTCAGCCGGTGCCAGGTCGCCCAGACGGTGGCCTCGGTGGGGCCGTACTCGTTGACCAGGGCCGTCCGCGGGGATCGGGCGAAGTGCCTGTCGACGAGCGGCTGCGGTAACGGCTCACCGGCGACCACCACGGTGTCCAGCGACGCCAGGGGGTCCGCCTCGGCCCGGTCGGCGGCGTCCAGCAGCACTCCGTACAGCGACGGGACGCAGAGCAGCTGGGTGACCTCGTGCCGACGGACGAGGTCGAGCAGACGCTGCGGGTCGCGTACCTCGTCGCGGGTGGCGACCACGAGGGTGCCGCCTGCGGTCAGGGTGCCCCACAGCCCGGCGACCGAGGAGTCGAAGGCCAGCGGCGAAACCAGCAGGAAGACCGGGGCACCGGGGTACACCATCCGCCGGGCCAGGGTGGAGGCGGCCAGGTGGCAGTGGTTGACCTGGACCCCCTTCGGCTCACCGGTGCTGCCGGAGGTGTAGATCAGGTAGGCCGGGTCGTCGTCGCCCACCACGACGTCGGCCCGGTCGGCATCGCCGACGGTCGGCGCACCGGCCGCGTCGCCCCCGGCGACCACCGGTACGGCCGTCCCGGCGATCCGGGTCGCGTCCACCCCGTCCCCGGTGACCACTGCGGTGACACCGGCGTCGGTGAGCACCTCGGCGATCCGTCGGTCCGGCCACCCGGCGTCCACCGGAACGTAGGCGGCACCGGCGCGCAGGATGCCGAGTACGGCGGCGACCGCCGTCGGGGACGGCTCGGCGAGCACCCCCACCCGGTCCCGGGGGACGACCCCGGCCTCGGTCAGCGCCTCGGCGATCCGGGCGGCGTGGGCGTCGAGTTCCCGGTAGGTGAGGGTGGTGCCGTCCCCGCGTACTGCGGGATGGTCGGGGCGGTCGACGGCGAACCGGGCGACCGCCTGGTGCACCGGCTCCCGGCCGGTCTGCGGCAACGGTTCGCCACGGCCGAGGGCGATCGGGTCGGGTCGAGCGGGCTCCGCTGTCGGATCTCCCGAGGTCCCCCGCAGGTCAGTGTCGATCATGGCTTCTCCTCACGTGTCGTCGTGGCGGGTCCGCCCCGCGCCCGTCGGCGGGGCCGGTCCCGGTCGGCCGGGCCGCCGACGGTCAGGACGGGTGCCCGGTCGGGTCGCCCTCGGCGGCCCGGTGGCGACGCAGGGTGTCCTGCACGATCGCGGTCTGTCGGGCGAGGGTCCGGCCGGCGAGCATCTCCCGCAGCGGCACCCGCAGGCCCCACTCGTCGTGGATCCGGCGGGCGAGCTGGGTGATGAGCAGCGAGTCCCCGCCGAGGGCGAAGAAGTCGGAGTCGTCGTCCAGTTCCGGATGGCCGAGCACCTCGGCCCAGAGCTTCGGCACCAGGACCGCCGGGTCGGGTCCGGACCTCCCGGGCGCGGTCCCGGACCCGGTGGTGGTCGCCTCGGCGGACGCGGCACCGGTCGGGGCCGTCCCGGTGGCCTCGGACGCCGGGTCGGGCCCCTGCGGGGTGGCGGCGGCCACCCGTACCTCGGGGGCGAGCCACCGCCGACCGCCGAAGGCGTACCCGGGCAGGTGGACCGGGTACCCGTCGGCTCCGGCGAGCCGGTCCAGGGCGATCGGCTGCCCCCAGGTCCAGAGGGTGCCGAGGGCGGTCAGCACCTCCGCCTCCCCCCGACCGTCGCGCAGCGGACAGAGCGGCACCCCGGCCATCCCGGCCGCCTCGGCCAGCCCGGTCAGGACCCGGCCGGGCCCCACCTCGACGGCCACCGCCCCGGGGAACCGGCCCAGTACGTCGGCGAGGGCGTCGCCGAAGCGGACCGGCTGGCGGGCCTGGGCGACGTAGGTCTGCGCCGGTACCGGCTCCCCCGGGTCGATCAGCCGACCGGTCAGGTTGCCCGCGTACGGCACCACCGGTGAGTGCAGGGTGATCCCGTCGAGGACCCGGGCCAGCTCCGGCAGGGCCGGGGCGATCAGGGCGCTGTGGAAGGCGTGGCTGGTCCGCAGGATCCGGTGGAACACCCGGTCGCCGAGCAGGTCGGCGAAGCGGCGTACCTCCTGCGGGGTTCCGGCGACGGTGCAGCTGTCGGCGCTGTTGACAGTCGCGACCTCCAGCTCGGCGTCGGCCTCGCGGAGCAGGTCCCGGGCGGTGGCCGCGTCGCAGCCGAGGGCGAGCATCGCCCCGGGCGGGCAGTCCTGCATGGCCCGCCCCCGGGCGGCCACGAAGCGGACCGCGTCGGCCAACCCGAACGTCCCGGCCAGGCAGGCGGCGGTGAGCTCGCCGAGGCTGTGCCCGACCAGGGCGGCCGGGGTCACCCCGAGTGCGGTCAGGGCCCGACCGGCGGCGTACCCGACGGCGAAGAGCGCCGGTTGGGCGAGGGCGGTGGCGGCGAGGTCCTCGGCGGGGAAGTCGGTGTCGTACAGCGCCCGGCCCAGCCGCTCGGACAGCTCCGGGTCGACGGCGTCGAGCACCTCGGTGAGGGCGTCGTCGAAGCCGGAGAGGGCGGCGGCCAGCGGTGCCGCCATCCCGGGCTGCTGGGTCCCCTGGCCGGGAAGGAGGAACACCACCGGTGCCGGTCCGTCGGCGGGCACCCGACCCCGGACCGCCTCGGCGTCGCGGGTCAGCCGCTCGGCGACCTCGGCGCTGGTCCGCCCGGTGACGGCCAGTCGCTCCGGCAGCGCGGCCCGCCCGGTGACCAGGGTGTACGCCACGTCCGCCAGGTCCGGCTCGTCCCGGTGCAGGTGCTCGGCGAGCCGCCCGGCGGTCCGGGTCAGCGCCTCGGGGTCGGCTGCCGAGAGCACCACCAGCCGGTCCCGTCGGGGCCGGGCACCGGTGGCCGGGGGCGGGGGCGGCGCCTCCACCACCACGTGGGCGTTGGTGCCACCGATGCCGAACGAGCTGACCCCGGCCCGCCGTGGCTGCGGGCCCGACCAGGCGGTGGCCTCGGTGGGGACGTACAGCGGGGAGTCCTCGGTCTCCAGCAGCGGGTTGAGCGCGGTGAACCCGGCGACCGGGGGGACGACGCCCTCCTTGACCACGCGCATCGCCCGGATCAGCCCGGCCAGCCCGGAGGCCGCGTCGAGGTGCCCGACGGCGGCCTTCAGGGCACCGACGGCGACCTGACCGGGGCGGGCCCCGGCGGCGGCCAGTGCCGTGGACGCCGCCGACCACTCGATCGGGTCCCCGACCCGGGTTCCGGTGGCGTGCGCCTCCAGGTACCCGATGGACTCCCCGTCGACGTCGGCGGCGGCGAGTGCGGCCCTGATCACCGCCTCCTGCCCCGTCTGGGAGGGGGCGTAGAAGCCCGCCTTCTCGGCCCCGTCGTTGTTGATCGCCGTGCCGAGCAGGACACCGTACGGTTCGGCCCCCTCCTCGACGGCGTCGGCGAGGCGGCGCAGCACCACCGCCGCACCCCCGGAACCGGCCACCACCCCGTCGGCGGCGGCGTCGAACGGTCGGCAGTCACCGGTGACGGACTGGATACCGCCGGGGACGTGCAGGTGGCCCCCCTGCGGAAAGTCGATCCCGGCGGCCACCACCACCGCCTGGTCGCAGTCGCCGTTGAGCAGCGCCTGAACTGCCAGGTGGACTCCGACCAGCGACGACGAGCAGGCGGTCTGCACCCCGAGTGCCGGGCCGGTCAGGCCGAGCTTGTACGAGATCAGGCCGGCGACGAAGTCGGGTTCGGTGCCGTGCAACGCCTGGTCGAGGGTGAGCGGGTCGAGCGGCCCGCCGGCGAGCATGGTCCGGAGGTAGCCGCTCCCGCTGCCTGAGGCGTACACCCCGGTGGTGATCCGGTCACCGCAGCCGGCCGTACCGGCGTCCTCCAGGGCGGCCCAGGCCGCCTCCAGCATCAGCCGGTGTTGGGGGTCCATGAGTTCGGCGTCGCGTCCGCTGATCCGGAACAGCGTGTTGTCGAACCGGTCGGCGTCGGCGAGCAGGCCCCGTACCGGCACGTAGTCCGGGTCGTCGACGAGGTCGGCGGGGACTCCTGCGGCGAGCAGCCCGTCGCGGTCCAGTCGGGTGGTGAGCACCCGAC
Organism: Micromonospora sp. NPDC000207; assembly: GCF_040300925.1. Taxonomy (NCBI): domain Bacteria; kingdom Bacillati; phylum Actinomycetota; class Actinomycetes; order Micromonosporales; family Micromonosporaceae; genus Micromonospora; species Micromonospora sp. NPDC000207. The sequence continues at coordinate 23,251 of NZ_JBEPEQ010000011.1, read as the reverse complement.
CGGCGAGCATCGCCTCCCACCAGTCGTCAAGGTCGGCCACGGCGGGGAAGCGGGCGTACACACCGGTGACGGCGATGTCGAGTGATCGGTCTCGGCTCATGTCCTCACCTTCGACGCGGGTTCGCACCGGTCCGCCCCGGCGAGCCGGGATGCGACCGCGGCGGGGTCCGGACCACCGCTCGGGGCGGCGGCCACTCCAGGTTGCCCCATCAGGCAACCTCTGGCAACGTGGGAGGCACAGTTGGCAACAAAGAAGTGTCGATCTTGCGGCGACGATGCCGGTTCCACCACGTCGAGGGAGGAAACGCGTGCAGCCAGATCCGAGGTGGACCGCCGGGCCACCGTCCACGCTGCCCGACGAGGGTCTGCACCAACAGGTCGCCCGGGTCGCGGCACGGCGACCGACGGCCACCGCCCTGATCGACGGCGACCGGCACGTCGGCTACGCCGAGCTGGACCGCGCCGCCGACGCCCTCGCCGCCCGGCTCGTCGAGGCGGGAGTCCGCCCCGGTCACCTGGTGCCGATCCGGCTGCCCCGGGGCACCACACTGGTCACCGCCCTGCTCGCGGTCCTCAAGACCGGGGCCGCGTACGCCCTGGTCGACCCCGCCTGGCCGGCGGCCCGGCTCCGCGAGGTCACAGCGACCCTCGACGCCCCGCTGCTGGTCACCGACGAGGAGACGCCCGACGTGGCGGTGCCGGTGTTGCGCCCGCAGGTCGGGACGGACAGCGGACCCGTCGACTTCCGGCCCGCCGAGGTCGACGGGGACGCCCCCTGCTGCGTCTTCTTCACCTCCGGCACCACCGGGCGGGCCAAGGGGGCGCTCACCCCGCACCGGGCCACCGCCCGGCTCTTCACCCCCGGCACCTTCGCCACCTTCGACGAGCGGACAGTCGTCGCGGTCGCCGCCCCGGTCCCGTGGGACGCCTTCTCCCTGGAACTGTGGGCGGCCCTGCACCAGGGCGGTACGGCGGTGCTCGTCGAGGAGCCGTACCTGACCGCCGACGCCCTGCGGGAGGTGATCGGCCGGCACGGGGTCACCACCGCCTGGCTCACCAGCAGCCTGTTCGACATGGTGGTGGACGAGGACCCGGCGGCCCTGACCGGCCTGCGCCAACTGATGATCGGTGGGGAGCGGCTCAGCCCCGGCCACGTCGCCCGGTTCCTGCGTCACCACCCCGACGTCCTGCTGCTCAACGGGTACGGCCCGGTGGAGAACACGGTCTTCGCCACCACCCACCGGATCACCCGGGCCGACTGCGACCGCCCCGACGGGATCCCACTGGGCCGCCCGGTCCCCGGCACACAGGTCCACGTCCTGGACGGCGACCGGCCCTGCGCCGTCGGCGAGACCGGGGAGATCTGCGTGGTCGGCGACGGCCTCGCCCTCGGCTACGTCGGTGACCCGACACTGACCGCCGAGAAGTTCGTCACCGTCGAGGTCGACGGCCGGAAGGTACGCGCGTACCGGACCGGGGACCTCGGCCGGTGGGACACCGACGGGCTCCTGCACTTCCAGGGCCGGGCCGACCGGCAGGTGAAGATCAGGGGGCACCGGATCGAGCCGGCCGAGATCGAACGTCGACTGGTGGAACTCCTGCCGGTCCGGGCCGCCCGGGTGCTCGTCGAGCGGCAGGCCGACGCCGACCCCCGGTTGCTGGCCTGGTGCGTCCCCCGGCACCCCGGGGACCCCCTCGACGACGCCCTCGACCTCCTCCGGGCGGAGCTGCCCGGCTACCAGGTACCGGCCGAGGTGACCGGCGTCGACGCGTTCCCGGTCACCCCGCAGGGGAAGCTGGACGAGCGGGCACTGCTGGCCGCGTACCGTCCGACACCGGTGTCCGACGGTGCCGAGCCGTTGTCCGGGAACGGCCCCGACCCGGCACGGAGCCGCCACGCCCCGGTGGTCGCCCAGGTCTTCGCGGAGGTCCTGGGCCGCGCCTCGGTCGGCACCGACGTGCCCTTCGGCGCACTCGGCGGCACCTCCCTGGCGGCCGGACGGGTCTGCGCCCGGCTCGCCGCCCGACTCGACCGGCCCGTTCCCCTGGGCCGGTTCCTGGCCGCACCGACCGTCGCCGCCCTCGCCGAGTGGTTGGACGGCACCGACCGACCGGAGCGGGCCGACACCGACCCGCAGGCCGGCATCGTCCCGCTGACCCCGATGCAGCTGGTCTACCTGACCCGGCATCTGCTCGATCCCGCCGACCTGACCTCACACTGCCTGCTGACCTGGGTGGTGGAGGGCGACCTGGACCGGGCGGCGTTGCGCGCTGCGGTCACCCACGTGCAGACCCGGCACGAGCCGCTGCGCGCCGCGTACCTGGCCGACCCCCGGCCGGTCGCCCAGGTCCTCGACGTCGACCCGCCGCCGGTGGAGGAGTTGCCCGAGCAGCCGTCGGTGGCCGCCGCCGTCGACGCTCTCCGGGGCCTGTTCACCGCCGAACTGCTGATCGAGGAGGCCGACGTGTGGCGGGTGGCGCTCGCCCCGGCCGGGGCGGTCACAGTCCTCGGCATCGTGGTGCACCACATCGCCTTCGACGGCTGGTCCGAGTCGGTCCTCGCCCGGGACCTCGCCGCCGGGTACGACGCCGCCCGACTGGGCACCGTACCCCCGTCCCGGCCCGCTCCGCCGTCCCTGGCCCGGGCGTGGCGCGACCACACCGAACGGCTCGCCGAGGCAGGGCTCGACGAGCACCGGGAACACCTCCGGGTCGAGCTGGCCGGGGTGCCCGCGATCACCTGGCCGGGTTTCCCGACCCCGGTGGGGCGTACCGAACCCGGGCTGGTCGAACTCACGATCCCACCGGAGGTCGTGGCCCGGGTGGACGCCGAGGCGCGGAACGCCGGGGTCAGCCGGTTCGTGGCGTTGCTGCGCCACCACGGGGCGGCGCTGTCCGAGGTCACCGGGGACACCGACCTGGCCGTCGGGGTCCCGGTCGCGCAACGCCACGGCAGCGGATCGGAGGACGCCGTCGGCTGCCACCTGAGCATGGTCTGCGTACGGCTGCGCGAGTCGGCCCTCTCCGACGCCCCGACCGCCCTGGCGGCGACCGGCCGGGCCTTCGGGGCCGCCTTCGCCGCCCAGGACGTCCCCGTGCCCGACCTGCTGCGGATGACCGACCTGCCCGGTGGACACCGCCCGCCGTTGTTCCAGACCCTGTTCGCACTCCAGGACAACCCACCACCCACGCTGGACCTGGCCGGGGTCGGCACCACCTTCGTCCGCCAGCCGTACCTGGACCTGCCGTTGGAGCTGCACACCGAGCTGTGGCCGAGCGCCGACGGGGGGCTCCGGCTGACCGTCTGGCACCGACCGGACGCGGTGACCGGCTCCTGCGCCAGGGAACTTGCCAAACGGTTCGAGGAGCGGCTGCACACGATCACCCCGGAGGGCCACCGATGAGCGTCGTCGCCGACCGACCCGACCTGGACCTCGACCCCCACCGCCTGGTCGACCCGGAGGTGCACGTCCACGGCGACCAGTACGCGATCTGGCACCGGATGCGCAGGCAGACCCCGGTCCACAGGCATCCGGCCGGGGACCTGCCCGCCTTCTGGTCGCTGACCCGCTACGCCGACGTCCGGGCCGTGTACCGCGATCCGGAGACGTTCAGCTCCCGGCACGGGGTGCTGCTGCGCCCGGTCGCCCTCGGTGAGGACCCGGGCGGCGGGATGACCCTCGCCCTGACCGATCCGCCCCGGCACAAGCAGCTGCGCGCAGTGGTCGCCGACTGGTTCACCACCCGTGCGGTGCGGTCCCTCACCGACCGGATCGAGGACTGCGTCAGGTCGGTGCTGGACCGGGCGTACGAGCAGGGTCGGTGCGACTTCGTCCACGACGTGGCCGGGCGACTGTCGATGCACGTCATCGGGACCATCATGGGGGTGCCCGAACGCGACCACGACGCCCTGTTCCGGTGGACCAACGAGGCGTTCGAGGCGGGTGTCTCGCTGGCCGCGCACCGGGAGCTGATGGCGTACTTCATCGACCTGATGGAGCAGCGGATCGACGACCCGACCGACGACCTGGTCAGCATGATGGCCGGCGGCACCCTCGGCGACGACCTCCTCACCGAGGAGGAGATCGTGCTCAACTGCGAGAACATCATCGGTGCCACGGAGAACGGCCGGTTGGCGATCGCGGGCGGGATGCAGGCCCTCCTGGAACACCCGGAGCAGTGGGCGCGGCTGCGCGCCGACCGGGACCTGCTGCCCACCGCGATCGAGGAGATCCTGCGCTGGACCTCCAGCGCCACCCACAGCATGCGGACCGCCACCCGGGACTGTGAGATCGACGGGGTACCCGTCGCCGCCGGGGACCGGGTGGTCCTCTGGGTGCCGTCGGCCAACCGGGACGAGACGGTGTTCGACCAGCCGGACCGGTTCGACGTCGGACGCACCCCCAACCGGCACCTCGCGCTCGGCATCGGTGAGCACGTCTGCATCGGCGGCACGCTGGCCCGCGCCCAGCTGCGGATCCTCCTCACCGCCCTGCTGGACACCGCCGGGCGGATCGAGTCGGCCGGTCCGGTGCAGCGGGTCCGGTCGATCGCCGTGGCCGGCCCCGAGCACCTCCCGTTACTGATCAACCCCCGGTGACCGACGGCCGGGGCGGGGTCGGTCCCCCGCCCCGGCCGGCACCGGGTCACTGGGCGTCGCGCCAGGCCAGCCAGCGGCGAAGCAGCCCGAGGTCGTAGTCCGGTCCGCTGACACCGAGGGTGAACAGCGAGACCCCCGCGTCGCGCAGCTTCGGGCCGAGGTCGTCAGGTTCCCCGGCCGGGGAGGGTCCACCCCCGACGCTGCCGGAGATCTCGATCCGGTCCGGGTCCCGGCCCACCGCCGCGCAGTGCTCCCGCAGCACCCCCGCCTTGTGCCGGAGGGTGTCCGGGTCGCCGAAGGCGTGCCAGATGTCGGCGTACTCGGCGACCAGCCGCAGGGTACGGCGTTCCCCGCTGCCTCCGACGAGGACCGGCATCCGCCGTACCGGCGGGGGGTTCAGGACTGTCAGCCGGGACTGGATCCGGGGCAGTGCCCGGGTCAGGTCGTCGAGGCGGCGGGCCGGGGTGGCGGGGTCGTAGCCGTAGTCGGTGAAGTCCCGATCGAACCAGCCGGACCCGAGGCCGAGGATCACCCGGCCGCCGCTGACGTGGTCGACGGTCCGGGCCATGTCCGCCAGCAGGTCCGGGTTGCGGTAGCCGACGCAGCTGACCAGGGGACCCAGCTCCACCCGCGTGGTGGCCTCGGCCCAGGCCGCCAGCATCGTCCAGCACTCGAAGTGTCGGCCGTCCGGATCACCGTCGAGGGGGAAGAAGTGGTCCCAGGTGAACAGGACGTCCACCCCGAGCTCCTCCGCCTCGGCCACCGTCTCGCGGATCTTCGCGTACTCGGCGTGCTGGGGTTGCAGTTGCAGGGCGATCCGTATCGGGCGCATCGGTGGTCTCCGTCTCTCTAGGCCGGGAAGAGTGCGTCGAGGAAGGCGTTGCGGAACGTTCCGGTCGGGTCGAGGGTGGCGGTCAGTTCGCGGAAGTCGGTGGCGCGCGGGTAGGTGGCGACGATGTGGGCCGGGTCGGCGGCGGTCAGCTTGCCCCAGTGCGGGCGGGCGCCCAGCGGCAGCAGCGCCGCCTCGACGGCCCGGATCGCGGGCGCGACAGCGACCGGATCCGTCTCCCAGGTGAAGTGGATCGTCGTGCTGTCCCGCCGGTACGCGGGGCTGAGCCACAGGTCGTCGGCGCGGACCGTCCGCAGTTCGGAGATCTGCAACACCGGGGCCAGGGTCGGGGCGAGTCGACGCAGGGCGGTGACCGCCTCCGCCGTCCGGTCCCGGGGCAGGTAGTACTCCGACTGGAGTTCACCGCTGGAGCCGGGGACGTGGTCTGGCCGGAAGTGCGGCAGCCGCTCGTGCCACGGCCCCGGCACACCGAGCTGCTCGGTGCAGTTGTCAGCCGGCAGCTCCGGCACCGGGTGCAGCGGTTCGGTGGCGGCCCGGCCCCCGGCCCACTCCCCCGCCGGCCGGTCGGTACGCCGCTTGAGCCAGACGACCGCCTCCCCCGAGGACCAGTCGGTGAAGACGCTGACGCTGTAGGCGGCACTGAAGACCTCGTCGGCCTGCTCGGTGACCTCGTCGAGCGGGACCTGGACCCGGACGTGCTGGGCGACCAGGTAACTCGGTTCGACGTCGAGCGTCAGCCGGGTCACCACCCCCAGCGCGCCGAGGGCGACCACCGCGCCGGGGAAGGTCTGCGGGTCGGCGTCCCGGCTCAACTCCACCAGGTCGCCCTCGGGGCCGACGAGTTGGACCGCCCGGACCGCCGCCGCCAGGCCGGGCAGGTCCCGACCGGAGCCGTGGGTGCCGGTGGCCACCGACCCGGCCACCGAGATGTGCGGCAGCGAGGCGAGGTTGGCCAGCGCGTACCCGGCCGGTTCGAGGGCGGCGGCGACCTCGGCGTACGTCGCCCCGCCGGTGACGGTGACGGTGGCGGTCCCCGGGTCGAGCCGGACCGCTCGGGGCAGCCGGTCGAGCCGGACCAGGTCCCCGGCGGTGTCGGCGACGGTGCTGAACGAGTGGCCGCTGCCCAACGCCCGGATCCGGCGGCTCGCCGCCACCGTCGCGCGCAGTTCGTCGAGGGTGCCCGGCCGGTGCAGCCGGACCGCGTTGAAGGTGACGTTGCCGGCCCAGTTTCGGACCCTGACCAGGGTGTCGGACATTGATCACCACTTCCGATCGGTCGGGCCGACGGGCCGCTGCCCGCCGGCGGTGGACGGGGTCAGCGGACGCGTTGCCGACGACCGGGGCCGGGTGCCCGGCGGCGGCGCACCGCCCGGGTCGGCGTGAGCGCCGACGGTCGCCAGGCCTGCCAGGTGCTGGCCACCATGTCGTGCAGGCCGTTCCGGGCCCACCAGGACATCTCGGTGCCGATCTTGTCGACGGCGGCGACCACCTCGGGCGGGTCACCGGGGCGGGACGGGACCACCTCGACCTCCACCGGCAGGCCGGTCACCTCCCGGACCGCCGCCAGGACCTCCAGGACTGAGTACCCGCTGCCGGTGCCGACGTTGTAGACGTCGGCGCACCGGTCGGACTCCAACCGGGCGACGGCCGCCGCGTGAGCGTCGGCGACGTCGGCGACGTGGACGTAGTCGCGTACCCCGGTTCCGTCCCGGGTGGGGAAGTCGACCCCGGTGACGACTGCGGGTCGACCGGTGGTGAGCCGCTGGAACACCCGGGGGAACAGGCTCTCCCCGCCGGTGTCGGAGCAGACCGGGTCGGCGGTGCCGACGATGTTGAAGTACCGCAGGGCGATCCAGGAGACGTCGTGGGCCGCCCCGCAGGCCCGCAGCATCCACTCGCACATCAGCTTCGTCTCGCCGTACGGGTTGATGGGGGCGGTGGGGGTCTGCTCGGTGACCCGGGTGCACGGCGGGCTGCCGTACACCGCAGCGCTCGACGACAGCAGCATCCGGGTCACGCCGACGTCGACCATCGCCTGGAGCAGGGAGCGCATCCCCTCGACGTTCTGCTCGTAGTACCAGAGCGGCAGGGCCACCGACTCGGGGGCCGACTTGCGGGCGGCGAGGTTGACCACACCGGTGATCCGGTACCGCCGCAGGGTGTCGGTGACGACGGCCCGGTCCAGGCCGGACACGACGAGTGGGACGTCGGCGGGGACCCGTTCCCGGACCCCTGTGGACAGGTCGTCGAGGACCACCAGGTGGCGTCCCTCGGCACGCAGTCGTCGTACGACGTGGGAGCCGATGTAACCGGCGCCGCCGACGACCAGCCAGGTCATCTCGGTCTCCGGGGCACGTCGGCCCGGGATCGGTACCGCAGTCGCATGGTCTCCGCCTCTCCGCCTCACCGTCCGCGCCCCGGCGGTACCGCCCGGACGGCAGACTCCAGTGTGCCAACCATTGCCAAAACTTGCCAACCAGCGTCCACACAAGTTGGCAAGTTAGTCAAGTCCGTGAGACGCTGAGGGCAGCGCAGGCCATCGGCCTGGCACCCAGCCGAGAGGGAGGACGCGGTGGCCGCGACGGGCGAGGTGGCACTGGTGACCGGGGCGAACCGAGGGATCGGTCGGGAGACCGCCCGGCAACTGGCCCACCAGGGGATCACCGTCCTGCTGGGCAGCCGGGACCCCGGACGCGGTGCGGCGGTCGCCGCCGAACTGGCCGCCGAGGGTGCCCACGTCGTGGCGGTGCCGCTCGACGTCACCGACCCGGAGAGCGTGTCGGCGGTCGCCCGGCAACTCGACGACGGGTTGGGCCGGCTCGACATCCTGGTCAACAACGCGGGTGCGTTCCAGCCCGCCACCGCCCTGGCCACCACCGCACCGGTCCTGCGGGAACTGTTCGAGGTGAACCTCTTCGGGGTGGTCACTGTGACCCAGGCGATGCTGCCCCTGCTGGCCCGGTCCACGGCACCGCGCATCGTCAACGTGTCCAGCACGACGGCCTCGCTCACCCTCACCGCCGACGGGGCCGACCTGCCCGGTGACGCCGACGTCCGGATGGCGTACACCTGCGCCAAGGCCGCCCTGAACATGCTGACCATCCAGTACGCGCGGGCGTTCCGACACGACCCGGAACACGCCCACGTGAAGATCAACTCGGCGACGCCGGGCTACACCGCCACCGACATGAACGCCTTCCGGGGCACCCGACCGGTGTCCGACGGTGCCCGGATCATCGTCGACCTCGCCACCCTGCCGGCCGACGGACCGACAGGTGGCTTCTTCGGCGACCGGGGGCCCGTCCCCTGGTGAGGCCCGACCCACCGGCACCGGAGGGACACCTGCGCGGCGACCCGCGCCCAGAGAGGAGACCGACATGCTCGACACACACGCCCCGTCGACCCCCCGCATCGGCGTACGCCGTCTGGCCGGTGCGATCGGTGCCGAGATCACCGGCGTGGACGCCGGCGGACCGCTCGACCACGACGTGATCACAGTGATCCGGGCCGCCCTGCTGGAGCACAAGGTGGTGTTCCTCCGCGACCAGCAGCTCGACTACGCCCAGCAGGTCGCCTTCGCCGAACGGTTCGGCGAGCTGACCCAGGGCCACCCGATCTTCGCCCCGCCACAGCAGAAGCCGTTCCTACGGGAGATCGACTCCGCCCAGGGCACCCGGGCCAACCACTGGCACACCGACCTGACCTTCGTGGACCGGCCACCGGCGATCGCCCTCCTGCACGCGGTGGTCATCCCGCCGGTGGGCGGGGACACCATGTGGGCCAACGCGGTCGCCGCGTACCAGGCGCTCCCGGCGGAACTGCGGGAACTGGCCGATCAGCTGCGGGTCGTGCACAGCAACGACTCCGACTACACCGACGCGACGGTGGTCCACGGCAGGCTCGACTACGTCTCCACAGTGTACGAGACCGAGCACCCGGCGGTCCGGGTGCACCCGGAGACCGGGGAACGGGCCCTGGTGCTCGGCGGGTTCGCCAAGCGGATCAGCGGGCTGAGCCCGTCGGCCTCCCGTGACGTCCTGCGGGCCCTGCAGGAGTACGTCACCGTTCCAGAGCACACCGTACGGTGGCAGTGGCGCGTCGGGGACCTCGCGATCTGGGACAATCGGGCCACCCAGCACTACGCGATCTACGACTACGGCACCGAACACCGCCGCTGCGAGCGGGTCACCGTCGCCGGGGACGTCCCGGTCGGCGTGGACGGCCGACCCGCCGTCGTCCTCCGGGGCGACACGTCGACGTACTCCGGCACCGGCGACTGACCCACCATCGGCGTCGCGGGCGGCGGTGACCCGGTCCACCGCCGTCCGCGACCCCCGTCCCTGCGAAGCTGAGTCGAGGTCCCTGTGACAGCAGCGCAGAAGTCCGACGTACCGGCCGAGACGGTCACCACGGATCCGAAGGTCCGGACCCCGTCCCTGGTCGCCCTGGTCCTCCTGCTGGGGGTCGGGCCGTTCGCCACCGACACCTACATCGCCGCGCTCCCCCAGCTACAGGAGTCGCTGGCCACCAGCGCCACCGTCGCCCAGCTCACCCTCACCACGTTCGTCGTCGGGCTGGCCACCGGGCAGCTCCTGCTCGGGCCGCTGAGCGACGCGTGGGGCCGACGGCGACTGCTGTTGGCCGGGTGCGCCCTGTTCGTCGTCCTCTCCGTGGTCTGCGCCGTCGCCCCGAACGGCACCGTCCTGGTCACCGCCCGGCTGTTGCAGGGGGTCGTCGCCGGCGGCGGGGTGGCGCTGGCCCGGGCCACCGTCACCGACACCCACCGGGGCGACCGGGCCGCCGCCACCTTCGGCCTGATCTCGTCGATCACCTTCCTCAGCCCGGTGATCGCCCCGGCCGTCGGCGGGGTGATCCTGGCCAACGGCACCTGGCGTACTGTCTTCTTCGCCCTGGCCGGGCTCGGGGTGGTGATGTTCGTCGCGGTGCTGGTCGGCATCCGGGAGACCCTTCCGGCGCACCGGCGGCAACCGGCGGGCCTGCGCCAGACCGGCCTGCGCATGGCCGACCTGGCCCGGGACTGGGGGTTCATGCGGCACGTGGTGCTGGTCTGCCTGGCCACCGGCGGTTTCTTCATCTACATCGGCGGCTCGTCGTTCGTCCTCCAGACCGCCTTCGACGTCACGCCGTCGACGTACACGATCGTCTTCGCCACGAACGCCGCCGCGATGGCCGGGGCCGGGCTGCTCTTCCGGGTGCTGGTGCTGCGGGTCGGGGCGGAACGCCTCCGGGTCGTCGGGGTCGCCGTCTCCACTGCTGGCGCGCTGGCCCTGCTGGCCACCGCCCTGCTCGACCCGGCGGTGGTGCCGCTGGCCCTCCCGTGGTCACTGCTCTGCCTGGTGGTGGGCGGGATGGGGTTCACCATGCCCGCCACGACGGCCCTCGCCCAGGAGGCCGGGCGTCGCTCCGCCGGCACCGCCGCCGCCCTCCAGGGCGGGCTGAGCTTCCTCACCGGCGCCCTGGTGACGCCGGTGACAGGTCTGCTCGGCTACGACACGCTGCTGCCGATGGCCGCGGCGACCGCCGTCTTCTTCGTCGCCGCCGCCGTCCTCCTGTACGCCGTCTCCCGCCCTCGCCACCGCCTGCCCTGACGCGACGGAGTGTGGCGCACGCCACGATTCTGACCGATCGGTCAGGCTCTGACCGATCGGTCAGGCATCCTGGTCGGCAGGGGGTGGACCGATGGCCAGAGCGGTACCGGAGACACACGACGAGATCCTCGCGGCGGCGGCGCGACGATTCGCCGTCTCCGGGTACAAGGGCACCTCGTTGCAGGACATCGCCCGCGAGGTGGGGTGCTCCAAGGCGGCGGTGCTCTACCACTTCGCCAGCAAGGAGGCCCTGCTCGGGGAGCTCATGGCACCGGCGATCGCGGCGCTGCACGCCATGGTCGACGCCTTCGACGGGCTGACCGGTGCCGCCGCCCAGCAGGCCGCCGCCGAAGGCTTCGTCGACCTCGCGGTGCGGTTCCGCCGGGAGATCACGTTGCTCCGGGGAGACCTGCCCGAACTGCTCTGCCTGCCCGAGTTCGCTCCCGTTCAGCACGCCAGCGAACGGCTGATCGAGGCCCTCGCCGGGTCGGACCGACCGTCCGCCCGGGTCGCCGCCCTCGTCGTCCTCTCCGGCATCGCCCACGCCTGCCCGGAGTTCGGCGACCTCTCCGACGACGAACTACGCCCCGCTCTGCTGGCGGTCCTCCGTCGGGCCGTCGAACCGCCGGACTGACCGGCAGGGGTGGTCGTCCGAGACGGGCGGCCACTGCGTACCACCCCTCCCGACCGATCCCACCAACCCCGAGGACAAGGATCTCCATGGCGACCCTGTTGTACCGGCTCGGCCGGGCATCGTTGCGCCGCAGGCGACTCGTCGTCGCCGTATGGCTCGTCGTGCTCGTCGGCCTCGGCCTCGCCGCGGCGACGCTGCGCGGCCCCATGTCGAGCAACCTCACGATGCCCGGCACCGAGTCGCAGCAAGCACTCGACCTGCTCGCCGAGAAGTTCCCGGCCGCCAGCGGAGCCACCGGCACCATCGCGGTCAAGGCTCCCGCCGAGGGGGCGCTGGCCTCCCCCGAGGGGCAGGCGGTGGTGCAGAGCCTGGTCGAGGAGGCGACCCGGGTGCCCGGGGTCGTCGGGGCGGTGAACCCCCTCCAGGCCGGCGCGGTCTCCCCCGACGGCCGGTACGCGCTCGTCCAGGTGCAGTTCGCCGACCGGGCCGACAGCATCACCGAGGAGCAGCGGGAGGCGTACGGCGAGGTCGGGGCGGCAGCCGAACAGCAGGGCTGGGAGGTGGCGCCCGGCGGTGAGGTGCTCGCCGCCGTACCGGAGATCGGATCGAGCGAGGCGCTCGGTGTCGTGGTGGCCGCCGTCGTCCTGGTGATCACCTTCGGGTCCCTGGTCGCCGCCGGGATGACGATGCTCAACGCGCTGATCGGTGTCGGCGTCGGCATGGCCGGCCTGTACGCGCTCAGCAACGTCTTCGAGATGACCGACGTCACCCCGGTCCTGGCCCTGATGCTGGGCCTGGCGGTCGGCATCGACTACTCCCTGTTCATCACCTCCCGGCACCGACAGAACCTCATGGAGGGGCTGGAACCCGACGAGGCGGTCGGGCGGGCTGTCGGCACCGCCGGCTCCGCGGTGGTCTTCGCCGGGGCGACAGTGGTCATCGCCCTGGCCGGGCTCTCCGTCGTCGGCATCCCCTTCCTCAGCGCGATGGGTCTGGCCGCGGCCGGCACCGTCACCGTCGCCGTCCTGGTCGCCATCACCCTCCAGCCGGCCCTGCTCGGGTTCGCCGGTCTCCGGGTGCTCTCCCGCAAGCAGCGGGCCGCGATCGCCGGCACCGGCGAGCAGGACGTCGAGCGGCGGACCCCGGCCGAGGACCGCTCCACCTTCGGCTTCCGGTGGGCGAATTGGATCACCAGGTTCCGCATCCCGGTGATCCTGGCCGGGCTGGTCGGCCTCGGCCTGCTCGCCGTGCCGGCGTTGGACATGCGGCTGGCCCTGCCGGACGCCGGCACCGCCCCGGTGGGCTCCCCGGCCCGCGACAACAACGACCTGATCCAGGAGGGCTTCGGGTCGGGCTTCACCGGTCGGCTCGTGGTCGTCGTCACCGGGGACCAGCCGCAGGCCGTCCAGGCCGCCGTGCCGCAGGTCAGCCAGGTCATCCAGGGCACCCAGGGGGTGCTGGCAGTGGCCCCGCCGCAGTTCAGCCCGGACGGCGACACCGCCCTGGTGGCGGTCGTCCCGCAGTCCGGCCCGACCGACGTGGCCACCGAGGAACTGGTCCACGACATCCGTACCTCGGTGCCCGACGTCGGCCCGGTGGACGTCCTGCTGACCGGGGCCACCGCCGTCGGCATCGACGTCTCCGAGAAGCTCGCCGACGCCATGCCGGTCTACCTGGTGATCGTGGTCGGGCTGTCGATCCTGCTGTTGATGCTGGTGTTCCGGTCGATCCTGGTGCCTGTCAAGGCCGCGCTGGGCTTCCTGCTCACGGTGGCCGCGACCTTCGGGATCACGGTCGCGGTGTTCCAGGAGGGGACCCTTGCCGGACTGGTCGGGCTGGACACCCCCGGCCCGCTGATCAGCTTCCTGCCGATCCTGCTCATCGGGATCCTGTTCGGCCTGGCCATGGACTACGAGGTCTTCCTGGTCTCCCGGATGCGGGAGGACTTCGTCCACGGCGACACCGCCCACCAGGCCACCATCAACGGGATGGGGCACGGGGCGCGGGTGGTCTCCGCCGCCGCACTGATCATGATGTCGGTCTTCGGGGGCTTCGTCTTCTTCCTCGACGACCCGGTGATCAAGTCGATCGGGTTCGCCCTCGCCATCGGGGTGGCGATCGACGCCTTCGTGGTCCGGATGACCATCGTTCCGGCGGTGATGTCGCTGCTGGGCAAGAGGGCCTGGTGGCTGCCGCGGTGGCTGGACCGGGCCCTGCCCAACGTCGACATCGAGGGTGAGAAGCTGCGCGCCAGGCTCGACGAGCAGCCGGCCGCCCGCGCCTGACCACGCTGACCGTCAGGGGCCCTCGTCCATCGAAGAGCGATGACGGGGGCCCCTGCTCACACCCCGGCGGGCCAGGTCTCGCGTTCGCCGGGGGTGGGCACTGCGGCCAGCGGGCGCAGGGCGGTGGTCTCGTCACACCAGACGAACCCGTCGTACCGCTGCGCCAGCCGGGTCGGCACGTAGTTGCCCCAGGACTCGAAGGCCGGGTCGTAGACCACCCCGATCGCCCGGTGGTCGACCGTCTCGGTCACCCAGCCCGGCTGGTCCGGGCCGTCGAAGACCAGCACCGCCCGCTCCGGCAGCAGCTCGTGCATCCGCTGCTCGACCGAGCCCGGTCGGGCCGGCGGCACGACCATCGTCTCGACCGTCGCCCCCCACCTCGGCGCGGCGGTCACTGTGCCCCGGTACGACCCGAACCCGATCAGGACCACGTCGTCCGGGCCGTACCGTTCTCGGGCCAGTTGACCGATGGTGACCATCCCGTCGTCTGACATGTCGGTCGCCCGACCGTCGCCGACGTGCGTGTTGTGCGCCCAGACGATCCCTCTGGCCTGCGGGCCGTACCTGTCGAGCAGCCGGTCGAGGGTGTCGGCCATGTGGACGTCCCGGACGTTCCACGACTGCGCCCCGCCGCCGACCATCGCCCGGTAGTACCGTTCCGCACCGGCCACCACCGCCGCGTTCTGCCAGGCCGAGAAGCGGTCCGGGCCGTCCGAGGCGGCGTGTTCCCGGGTACGGGCCAACAGCCGGATCACCTCCTCCTCGCAGCGGGCCGAGACGAACCGGCTCGCCACGCCGTACTCGTCCAACCGTCGGCCGTACGGCTCGAAACAGGCGTACGCCTCCTGCACCGCCTCGAACGAGTCCGGGTCCTCCTCGCCCACGTAGTCGAGGATCGCCTGCATCGACTCCCAGAGGCTGTACACGTCGAGCCCGTGGAAGCCGACCCGTACCGTCTCGGGGCGGTCCAGGTTCCAGGCCCGCAGCCACCGGGCGAACCGGGCCACCTCCGCGTTCGCCCACATCCAGGTCGGCCACCGCTCGAACCGCCGCAACGCGGCGTGCGGGTCCGCCGCGCTCCCGGGCATCCCGAGCACCGACCGGTTGACCCGGTCGCAGTCCGGCCAGTCCCCCTCCACCGCCACGAAGGAGAACCCGCCCTCGGCGATCAGCCGCCGGGTGAGCTGTTCCCGGATCCGGTAGTAGTCGTGGCTGCCGTGGGAGGCCTCCCCGACCATCACCACCCGGGCGTCGCGGACCCGTTCCAGCAGCGGATCGAAGTCGCTCGGTGCGCCGAGCCGCCGTACCAGCATGGTCGCGGCTACCCGAGCACCAGTGGGACAAACCGGCATGGCCCGCGACGCACCGGGTACGCGACGGCGACTGCTCAGACCTCGACGGTCCGGGCGGTGGCGCGGGCGGTCTCGGCGGCGGTGAGGACCGCCACCACCTCCCGGCCGAACCGTACGTCGCAGCGGTGGTCCCGGGTGCCGGAGTCGATCTCGGTCACCAGTTGGTCGATCGCCGCAGCGAAGGCGGGCAGCGGACCGCCCTCGCCGAGCGGCACCGACCGGACCCCGTTCTCGCCGTAGAAGACCGTCTCGTGGCGGACCACCTCGGGTGGGGCGTCGAGGGTCAGCGACACGGTGCTGCTGGCCCCGTCCTCGTGGGTGAGGACCAGGTTCACCAGCCCGCGTGGGCCGTCCACGGCGGCCACCCGGGTGACCCGGCCCAGGACCGGGAGGAGGACCGACAGGGCGTGGGGACCCAGGTCCCAGAGCCCACCGTGCTGCCGACGCCAGAGCGAGTCCCGGTACGGGCTCTCCGGTCGGAAGGCCGACGCCGACCGCAGCGCGTGTGCGGCGTACCACCCCCCGGCGGCGGCCGTGGCGGTGAGGAAGGCGTCGACGGCGGGCTGGAACCGGGCGGTGAAGAAGACCACCGACGCGACGCCGGACCGCTCGGCGGCCGACACCACCAGGTCGGCGTCGGCAGCTGTCAGCGCGAGCGGCTTGTCGAGAAGGAGGTGCCGTCCGGCGGTGGCCGCCCGGAGGGCGATGTCGGCCTGGACGTCCGGCGGGAGCGCCACCGAGACCGCGTCGACCGCCTCGATCAACGCGTCGGCGTCGTCGTACGCAGCGACCCCGTACCTGTCGGCGAGGACGGCGGCCTTCGCCGGGTCCCGCCCCCAGACTCCGGCCAGCTCGACCCGGGAATGGGCGTCGAGGGCGGCACCGTGGGTCTCGGTCGCCCAGTGACCGGTGCCGAACAGGCCGAACCTCAACACGCGGACCCCCTCCGTCGTCGTGGTGATCCACGCTAGTCGGCGACGGGGACCGCCGCAGCCCTCCTGAGGCGGGGGCGGTCGTTCGGTGCCGACCGGGTCGCCACCCGACGAGATGTACTACGACGCTTAGTAGGCTGTGGCGGTGACCGAGACAGAATCCGGGCGGCCCCGATGAGCAGCCCTGTGCCGACCGGTTCGCCGATCGACGGCTTCCTCGCCGTGGCGACGATCGTGGCGTCCCTGCTCCTCGCGGTCTGGGCGCTGGTGGCGGCGCTGCGTCACCGGCCACCGGACCGGGTGCAGTTCGTCGGACTGGCGGTGGTGGAGGTCGGGCTGCTCGCCCTGACGGTGCTGGCGCTGGTCGCGCTCGCCGGTGGGGAACGGCCTGGTGAACCTGCCACCTTCGCCGGATACCTGGTGACGTTGGTGTGCCTGCCGCCGCTGGCCGCCGTGCTGGCCAGGATGGAGCCCACCAGGTGGGGTTCGGCGATCGTCTGCGCGGTCTGCCTGACCACCCCTGTCGTCGTGGTCCGGCTCCAGCAGACCTGGGAGTTCGTCGGTGGCTGAGACGGCGACCAACAGGGGGCCGGGGCGGCTGCTGATCGCTGTCTACCTGCTGTTCGCGATCGCCGCCAGCGCCCGGGCCGGGGTGCAGATCGCGACGAAGCTCGCCGAGGCCCCGGTGGCGTACCTGCTCTCCGGGGTCGCTGCGGTGATCTACATCGTGGCCGCTGTGGGGCTGGCCCGGGCCGGCACCGGTGGACGGCGTACGGCGTTGGTCTGTTGCCTGGTGGAGTTCTTCGGTGTCCTGGGGGTGGGCACGCTCAGCCTGGTCGAGCCGCACCTGTTCCCGGAGGCCACGGTCTGGTCGGAGTTCGGCAGCGGGTACGGGTACATCCCGCTGGTCCTGCCGGTGCTCGGCCTCGCCTGGCTCTGGCACTCCCGACCCACCCCGCCCTGACCGTGGCCCCCGGGGAGGTTCACCCCAGCGGACCCCGGCGCAGCCGGATCCACCGGTAGCCGTACCCGTTGATCCGGACCGTGTCCATCTTGCCCAGTTCCTCGTAGGATCGGTCGGCCAGCACGTCGATCGGCAGTTCCGCCTCGTCGGCGAGCAGACCCAGGTCGACCACGGCGTCCTCGGTGCCCAGGTTGTGCAGGAAGACCATCGTCCCGGTCGCCCCGTCGGCACGGTGGGCGAGCACCCCGGCGGGCATCGGGACGTCGATGTGGGTGGTCGAGCCGGAGCCGATCTCGGGGGCCTCCCGCAGGGTCCGGATCATGCGCTCGAACCAGGACAGCAGCGAGTTGCGGTCCTTGCGTTGGGCTGTGACGTTCACCGTCGGGTAGCCGTACTCCCCGGACTCGATCACCGGGCGGACCAGCTTCTCCGCCTCCGCCGCGGAGAACCCCGCGTTCGGCTGGTACGACCACTGCATCGGGGTACGGATCGCCTCCCGGCCGTGCAGGTCGAGGTTCTCCCCCATCCCGATCTCCTCCCCGTACCGCAGCACGGGGGTGCCCCGCAGGGAGAACTGCAACGAGTACGCCAACTCGATGCGCCGCCTGTCGTTGTCGAGCATCGGGGCGAACCGGCGGCGGATGCCACGCTCGTAGATCCGCATGTGCTCCTCGGGGCCGAACTGCGCGTACACCTGCTCACGCTGTTCGGCGGTGAGCCGGGACAGGTCGATCTCGTCGTGGTTGCGCAGGAAGGTGGCCCACTGCCCGCCCTCGGGGAGCTTCGGGGTGTCCCGCAGCGCCTCGATCACCGGCTCCGGGTCCTGTCGGGCCAGGGCCAGCATCAGTCGTCCGTTGAGCATGAAGTCGAAGAGCATGTGCAGCCGGTTGCCGGAGCCGGCGTTGTCGCCGAAGAACTGGGGCAGCTCGTCCGGTTCCACGTTCGCCTCGGCGAGCAGGACCGCGTCGCCCCGGCGCCACTGCACGTGCTGGCGCAGCTCGGTGAGGTAGTCGAAGTCCTTCGGCGAGTCGGGGTGGCCGGGCTCGGTCAGCTCGATGATGAACGGCACCGCGTCCATCCGGAAACCGGCGACGCCGAGCTGGAGCCAGAACGAGATGATCTTTTTGATCTCGGCGCGTACCTCCGGATTGTGGAAGTTCAGATCCGGTTGGTACTTGTAGAACCGGTGGTAGAACCAGGACTTGGCGGTCCGGTCGTAGGTCCACGTCTCGTGCTGCTCGCCCGGGAAGACCATCCCCTGGTGCCTGTCGGTCGGCTCGTGGTCGGCCCAGACGTACCAGTCCCGGTAGGGCGAGTCCGGCGAGGAACGTGCGGAGACGAACCAGGGGTGCTCGTCGGAGGTGTGGTTGACGACCAGGTCGATGATGATCCGGATACCCCTGTTGCTCGCCTGGTGCAGCAGCTCGGCGAAGTCGCCGAGGGTGCCGAAGCGGGGGTCCACGTTGTAGAAGTCGGTGACGTCGTAGCCGTCGTCCTTGTTCGGCGACGGGTGGATCGGATGCAGCCAGAGGCAGGTCACACCCAGCCTGGCCAGATAGTCGAGGCGGCTGATGAGCCCCGGGATGTCGCCCACCCCGTCGGCGTTCGAGTCGGCGAACGTGTCGATGTCGAGGCAGTAGACGACCGCCTCCTGGTACCACCTGTCACCCATGGGGACTTCCCTTTTCCGTACGCCGGCTGCGGCAAACGCGAGTTCCCCTCGACCCGGCCCGCTGACACCCGTCGATGGTGAGTGCGGGGTCGGACGGGGCGGGGTGGGCTCCGGTACGGTCGCGGCATGAGCGCCGACCTGGTACCCCCCGCCCACCCCGTCGACTGGTCCCAGGGGGCCTGGCTGAACCCGCCGGTCAGCGCCGAGCCGACCCCCGAGGGGGGCCTGCGGGTGCGGCCGGCCGAGGGTGCGGACTTCTGGCGGCGGACCAGCTACGGGTTCGTCCACGACAACGGGGAGGCCCTGCTCGCCCCCCTGCCCGTCGGGCAGGCGGTGGAGGTCGACTTCCTGATGGACTTCTCCGGGCAGTTCGACCAGGCCGGGGTGCTGGTCCGGGTGGACGAGGCGAACTGGGTCAAGACGGGGGTGGAGTTCTGCGACGGGCTGCCCCAGGTCGGTGCGGTGGTCACCCGGGAGTTCTCGGACTGGTCGACGGCCCCGGTCCCGGGGTGGACGGGACGGGTGGTCAGCGTCCGGGTCAGCCGGAGCGGGGACGCCCTGACCATCCGGGCCCGGGCCGAGGGGGAGCCCTGGCACCTGGTCCGGCTGGCCCCCCTGGACCCGGCTGCCACCGCCCTGGCCGGCCCCTTCTGCTGCGCCCCCAGCCGGGAGGGGCTCCAGGTGCACTTCACCGCCTGGCGGCAGGGCCCCGCCGACCTCGGGGTGCACCCCGAGGTGTGAGTGGCAGGTGTGGTCGGGCCCGGGTGGGGTACATCCGGCTGATGCCCGCCGGGTACCTCCCCGGGTGGTCCCGTCCGGTGGTGCGCCCACCGGACGCGCCGGGAAGGACACCGCGCCATGGCCCTCGCCGAGAACGTCGACCCTGGTGAGCTCGGTGGCCTGACCGGCTGGGTCGCCGGGGTGATCGAGTCCGCCGGGGCGGTCGGGGTGGCCCTGCTGGTGGCCCTGGAGAGCATCATCCCCCCGATCCCCAGCGAGATCGTCCTGGCCCTGGCCGGGTACCTGGCCGGGGAGGGCCGGTTCAACCTGGTGGTGGTCTGGGTGGCCGCCACCGCCGGTTCCCTGCTCGGGGCCCTGGTCCTGTACTGGCTGGGGGCGGCTCTCGGGGAGGACCGGCTCAAGCGGTGGCTGGACCGGCTCCCCCTGGTGGACCTGGCGGACCTGGAGAAGGCGGACCGCTGGTTCGAGCGGTACGACAGGTGGGCGGTGCTCTTCGGACGGATGATGCCGGTGGTCCGGAGCCTGGTCTCGGTCCCGGCCGGGGCCAACCGGATGCCCCTGCCCACCTTCACCCTGCTCACCACGATCGGCAGCGGCATCTGGAACGCCCTGTTCATCGGGCTCGGGTACGCCCTGGGCTCCCGCTGGGAGCAGATCGACCGGTACAGCAGCTGGTTCGACTACGCCATCATCGGCCTGATCCTGCTGATGATCGCCAACTGGGTGGTGAAGAAGGTCCGCCGTCGCCGGCGTACCCGCGAACCCGCCGGCTCCGTGTGAGCAGGGGCCCCGCGCCGACGCTCTGCGGCGACGCGGGACCCCTGCCTCCACTCAGCGGCGGAAGGTGAACCAGTTGACGTTGACGAAGTCGGCGGGCTGCCCGCTGGTGAAGGTCAGGTAGACCGTCTGTCGGCCGGTCACCGGGGTCGTCACGTTCCCCGGGACCGATCGCCAACTCTGCCACCCGCCGGTGTTGGCGACGGAGAACGACCCGATCGGGGTGCTCGTCGGACTGCCCACCCGAACCTCGACCAGGCCGCTGACCCCGGCGGCTGCACCGGAGGCCACCCGGGCGACGAAGTCCCGAGGCGGGGTGGACCCGAAGTCGACGTTGTCGTACCGGACCCAGTTGCCGTTGCCGACGCCGGCGATGTTCTGCCCGCCCTCGGAGCAGGCCTCGACGAAGACGCCGCTCTGGGTGTTGAACGACTCGGACTGGATCGTCGAGTACGCGTCGCGTACCCCGGTCGGCGGCGGGGTGGTCGGCGGCGGCGTGGTGGGCGGCGGGGTGCTTCCCCCACCGCGCTGGTAGACCGCCACGTAGTCGACGAGCATCGGCCGACCGGGCACCGTCGCCGAGGTGGGGGTGGTGAACCCGGCGACGCCGTCGGGGAAGCCGCCGCCCATCGCCACGTTGAGCAGCAGGAAGTATCCGGCGTGGTTGGTCATCTGGCTCCAGTACGGCTCACCGATCTGACCCTGGGTGACCGTGTGGTACTGCTGACCGTCGACGTACCAGCGCAGCTGCTGGGGGCTGACCGAGGTGTCCCACTCGAAGCGGTAGGTGTGGAACGCCGACTGGCAGCTGCTCCCCGGGCAGGTGCGGAAGTTGCTGATGCCGTCCCACTCGTTGCAGGGTCCACCGGGTGCGACCCCGCAGTGCAGGACCCCCCAGACCCGGTTGATCCCGTTGACGTTCTCCATCACGTCGAACTCGCCGATGCTCGGCCAGTTCTGGTAGTTGCCCCGGTACGGCGAGCCGAGCGCCCAGAACGCCGGCCAGTAGCCGAGGGCGGCGTCGCCGGTGACGTTCGGCATCTGGATGCGCCCCTCGATGGCCAGGACGCCGCCGGCGGGGGCCTTGAAGTTGCTGCGCACCGACTCGATCCGGGCCGAGGTCCAGGTGCCGTTCGCCGACCGCAGCGGGGTGATCCGCAGGTTGCCGGCGCCGTCGTGGCTGAGGTTGGAGGTGCTGTTGGTGTACGTCTGAGTCTCACCGGTGCCCCAGTTGGGCGGACCGCCCGGGTAGCCGGTGCCGGTGTCGATGATCCAGTTGGCCGCCGAGGGCAGGGTGTTGGCCGCGCCGGTGAAGTCGTCGGCCCAGACCAGGCTCCACCCGGGAGCGGGGGTGGGGACGGCGGCGTTGGCGCTGACGGCGACGCCGGCCAGCCCGGTGGTGACTGTGGCGACCACGGCCAGGGCCATCCGCAGCCGACGACGCGAGGTGGGGGCGGCAGGTGCCGTTGGGGCAGGTGTCATGGGGTGCCTCTCTGGCGGGACGGGGGTCGAGAGAGCGCTCTCCCAGGAGTTGTACGGAGTCTTAACTAATTTGTCAATGTCAATCGGCACGTCGTGGCGGAGGGTGTCGCCCCCGGTCGTCTGCGCGACGGGCGGAAGTGGCCGGACACGCCGAGGACTGGTTTTCCGCAGTGACCACTCCGGGTAACCAGGAGCCACACGTCGGCGGCGGGCCGACGGCTGCGGAATGGACGGTGGTGGAGATGACCGGGCAGGTTGTGCAGGCTCCGGCAGAGGCGACGGATCCTGCGCAGGCGGCGGGCACAGCCCGAGACGACCTGCTCACCGTGGGCGTGGAGGAGGAGTTCCTCCTCGTCGACCCGCACACCGGGGTCGCGGTCCCCGCCGTCGACCTGGTCATGGAGCAGGTCCCGGCGGAGCTGCACGGACAGGTGGAACGGGAGTTCCAGACCAGTCAGATCGAGATCGGCAGCCCGCCCGGGTTGGAACTGTCCTCCATCCGGCACTCCCTCGGCGTGCTGCGGTCCGCGCTGGCCGAGGCCGCCGACCGGGCCGGCGTACGCCTCCTGGCCATCGGGACCGGGCCCGTCGACGGGCCGATCCCCCCGGTGGTCGACAAGCCCCGGTTCGACAAGATGATCGAGCGGTTCCGGCTCCTGGTGCCCGGCCCCGGCAACAACGGCATGCACGTGCACGTCGGGGTGCCGGACTCGGAAACCGGTGTCCAGGTGCTCAACCACGTCCGCCCCTGGCTGCCGGTGTTGCAGGCGGTCACCGCCAACTCCCCGTTCAGCGCGGGCGAGGACACCGGGTACGCCAGCTGGCGGTCGATCGAGTGGGAACGCTGGCCCTCGGTGGCCCCCACCCCGTACCTGCTCTCCCACGAACACTACGAGCGGATGATCCGACAGCTGATCTCCAGTGGGGTGATGCTCGACGAGGGGATGCTCTACTGGTACGCCAGGCTCTCCGCGAAGTACCCCACCGTGGAGATCCGCCTCGGTGACGTGTGCCCCTCGGTCGACGACGCCGTCCTGGTGGCGGCCCTGGTCCGGGGGATGGTCGCCACCGCGATGACCGACATCGCCGACGGCCGCCCGGCCATCGCGACCGATCACCACCTGCTGGTCGCCGCGCACTGGCGGGCCGCGCACGACGGCCTGGAGGGCGACGGCGTCGACGTCACCACCGGCGAGGTCCGCCCCATGTGGGAGCTGCTCGACGAGATGGTCGACAGGTTGCGTCCGGCGCTGGAGCGGCACGGCGACCTGGCCGAGGTCACCGAACTGCTCGACGCGCTGCGGCGGCACGGCAGCCCAGCGGCCCGGCAGCGGGCGGTGTACGCCCGGTCCG